>NZ_JBFRFA010000169.1:0-344 GCF_052114585.1 Pedococcus sp. 2YAF34 | reverse complement strand
CCGTTGGCGTAGAACGTGAGGTCAGCGGTCAGGGTGTCGGCCACGAAGGTGCCACGCTCACCGGTGATGATCGTGACCCGCTCCTTCAGCGGCGACAGCCAGTTCACCAGGTGGCTGGTCACCGCTCCCCCGCTGAGCTGCCCGACGACCGCGACGAGGTCCTCGTGCTGGCGCCCCGACTTGTACGCGGTGCGCGCGGCGACGGAGGTGTAGGACTGCTGGGTCACCCAGGCGGTCAGGTCGATGTCGTGCGTGCCGAGGTCCTTGACCACACCCACGTCGGCGATCCGGGCCGGGAACGGGCCCTGGCGACGCGTCGTGACCTGGTAGACGTCACCGAGCTC
>NZ_JBFRFA010000168.1:0-350 GCF_052114585.1 Pedococcus sp. 2YAF34 | reverse complement strand
CTGTCGCCGCGATCAACGACGACGTCAGCGTCTGACGGACGGTCAGCTGTAGCTCGGCTCTCCCAGTTCGCCCAGGATGCGGTTGAGGTCACCGATCGTAGCGAAATCAACCACGATCTGGCCTTTTCTTGCTCCCAGAGTGACCTTGACCCGCGTGTTGAGGCGGTCACCGAGGCGCTCGGCGATCTCGTCGAGGTGACCCTGACGACGTCCGGGGTTCGCCTTCGGGCGCACCGGCTTGGGCGTCGCGCTGGCGGCGGCCTCGGCCGCGCGCACCGAAAGGTCTTCGTTGACAATCTTGTCCGCAAGGCGCTGCATGGCCTCCGGGTCGCCGGTCGACAGGATCGCAC
>NZ_JBFRFA010000167.1:0-351 GCF_052114585.1 Pedococcus sp. 2YAF34 | reverse complement strand
ACCGGATCGCCGGTCGTCGACTCCCGGCGCAGCAGCTCAGCGGATGCGAGCTTGAGGGCGAGTGCGAACGACCAAGATTCGCCGTGGCTCGCGTAGCCCTTCGCCGGCAGGCCGTTCAGTTCGAACAGGATGTCGTCGCGGTGGGGCCCGACGAGCGTGATCCCGCGATCCAGCTCCTTGCGGCGCACCGCCGCGAGAGCCGCACGGAACGCGGAGGGCGTATCCGTCGCGTCCGCGGCGCCGCCGCCGCCTGACCCGTTCTCCGCGCCGGCGGTCGCGACACCGGCATCCTGTGCATCCTCGACCTCGGCCCCGCGGATCGTCAGGAGCGGGATCAGCTTCGGATGGTGG
>NZ_JBFRFA010000166.1:0-351 GCF_052114585.1 Pedococcus sp. 2YAF34 | reverse complement strand
GCGGGCGTTCGACTCCCGCGATCGGCTCAGCGGCATCCGCGCCCCGACGATCGTGATCGCGGGAGAGCTGGACGCCCTCGTGCCCGTCGGCGACGCGAAAGCCCTGGCCACGAGCATCCCGCGGGCCCGACTGCATGTGATCGTCGGCTCGGGGCACCTGCTGAACGTCGAGCAGCCCGAGCAGTACCAGGAGACGGTGCTCGGATTCCTGACGGCCGCGGACCGGTCGGACGGCTGACGCTGACGCCGACCGCTACTCGACGAGTTTCCCGGCGCTCGACACATCGCGGATCAGCGCCGCGATCTCCGCGGGAATCGGCGGGATCGACTCGCGGCTGATCCGTCCGGGGC
>NZ_JBFRFA010000165.1:0-352 GCF_052114585.1 Pedococcus sp. 2YAF34 | reverse complement strand
GCTCCAAGGTCGTCCAGAAGCTCACCGAGCACGGCCACGAGGCCATCCCCGCCTCGCCTAACTCGGGAGTGAACACGCTCACGGGCGACGGGCTCGCCGAGGCCCTCGCCGGCGCGACGACCGTGCTCGATGTCTCCAACTCGCCGTCGTTCGCCGACGACGACGTCATGAACTTCTTCACGACCGCGACGACGAACATCATCGAGGCGGCGCGGAATGCGGGCATCCGCCACTATGTCGCCCTCTCGGTGGTGGGCTCCGAACGGATGACCGACAGCGGTTACATGCGGGCGAAAGTCGCCCAGGAGAAGCTGATTAAGGCCAGCGGCATCCCCTATTCGATCGTGCACGC
>NZ_JBFRFA010000164.1:0-353 GCF_052114585.1 Pedococcus sp. 2YAF34 | reverse complement strand
GCTCGAGACCATCGCCTGGGCGATCGCCTTGCGCACGCCCTTCACCGGGATGCGCTCCTCGCGCGAGTCCGGCCACTCCGGCGTCTGGATGTTGCGGAACACGCTCGCCTGGGTGGCCTCGCGCAGCACGTCGTCGCGCGTGATGTCGCCGATCGGGCCGGTCGCCGTCACCACGGCGAGGTCGACCCCCAGGTCTTTCGCGAGCTTGCGGATGGGCGGCTTGGCGATCACGGGCACCGACGACGCAGGCGCCGCTGCGGCTTCCGGCCGCGCCGGGATGCGCTGGGTCGCTGGCGCGACGTGCGTTCCGTGCGGCGGGTTCGCCGGCGTCGCCTCGATGACGGGGATGGAGG
>NZ_JBFRFA010000163.1:0-356 GCF_052114585.1 Pedococcus sp. 2YAF34 | reverse complement strand
CATCAGCGCTAAACTGAGGATTCATCACGTTGGGCCGACCTGACGTGTCCGCACACGAATGTCCGGAGGCGATGCCCAGGTCCAGGAAGCTGCTCGCCACACTGCTCCTCGTCGTCGCCGGCACGTTCGCGGCACCGCTGGCGGCCAACGCCGACCAGTACACGTCAGACGGCGGATGCACCATCAGCCCGACGACCGTCCAGGCCGGCGACTCGGCCACGCTCACCTGCGTGCCCGGCACCTTCGCCGACTCGGAGAGCGTCACCTACGTCGTCTCCGGCCAGAACGGAGCGGACACGCACCTCGCCTCGTTCCGCACGTCGATCAGCACCGCCAGCGTCGTGAAGACCTCGAAC
>NZ_JBFRFA010000162.1:0-357 GCF_052114585.1 Pedococcus sp. 2YAF34 | reverse complement strand
GTGTACCACTGGTTGTTCACGGAATGCGAGCCGATGTAGACGCCGGCATAGGCGTACGCCTTCATCGTCAGGCCTGAGCAGTCGTAGCCGCCCGGCCCCTCGCCGCCGAAGATGTACGGCTTGCCGAGCTGCGCCTTCGCGTAGTTGATCGCGGTCTGCACGACGTTGCCGTTGGGCGGCGGAACAGAGCTGCCGCCGCCACCACCACCCTGGTTCTGGTGCTGCTGCTGTTGCTGCTGCTGGGCCGCGAGCTCCTGCTGGCGACGGATCTCCGCCTGGCGGGCCGCCTCTTCAGCGGCCTTGCGCTTCGCCTCGCCGACCAGGTAGGCGCTTTCGACCTGCGCCGACGTGTTCTTG
>NZ_JBFRFA010000161.1:0-357 GCF_052114585.1 Pedococcus sp. 2YAF34 | reverse complement strand
GCGTTATGACGCCTGCTACCGCGACCTGCTCGTCGAGTTCGAGCGTGCCATCCGCACCGACACCCAGCCCGTGCCCGACGCCGAAGACGGCCGCGCGGCACTGGAGATGATCCTGGCCGCATACGAGTCGCACCGCACCGGCCGCCGCATCGAGTTCCCGTTCGTCCAGAAGGAGGCGTGACCATGACCACCATCGACACCTCGACGCTCACCGACACCGTTCGGGTCGGGCTCGTCGGCGCCGGCCGGATCGCGAAGGTCCACGCTGCAGCCTACGAGCGGATCGCACGCGGCACGCTCGTCACGGTCACCGACCCGATCCCCGAGGCGGCGAACGCCCTCGGCGCACAGTACGAC
>NZ_JBFRFA010000160.1:0-359 GCF_052114585.1 Pedococcus sp. 2YAF34 | reverse complement strand
GAGCTGGCCATCCTGGAACGCGACGAGACCGACACCCAGCTGGCGTATGCCGCTGCGTTGGCCGAATACGCGGATGCGGGCGGCTACGACGAAGAGACCGTCTGGGACCATTGCACGATGGCCGCGCTCGGAGTCCCGTTCGAGCGCGCGCAGTACCGGGAGCTGGGCTCCCTCTCCGGCGGGGAGCAGAAGCGGCTCGTGCTGGAGTGCCTGCTGCGCGGACCGGAGCAGGTGCTCCTGCTCGACGAGCCGGACAACTACCTAGACGTTCCGGCCAAGCGCTGGCTGGAACAGCAGCTCCTCGCGACGAACAAGACCGTCCTCCTGGTATCGCATGACCGGGAGCTCCTCGCCACCGC
>NZ_JBFRFA010000159.1:0-361 GCF_052114585.1 Pedococcus sp. 2YAF34 | reverse complement strand
CGGTCGGATCGTCGAGGATCGCGACACGCGGCCGCGCGCGCGTCACACTCCAGTTCGCCGCCTCGACCAGCATGTCGCCCATGAAGCGGGCATCGGCCGGGGTGGCACCGCGGATTTCGAAGCCTCCCATAGCGGGAGAGTACTCGCGAAGTGTTTCGGGCCGATTACGCTTCAATGCTGCGCTTGCTGGTGTTCGAGGCTTACGCCTCGATCACCAGTGGCACGATCATCGGGCGGCGACGGTAGCTCGTGTTCACCCAGCGGCCGACCGTGCGGCGCACGACCTGACTGAGGGCGTGCGAGTCGCGGACGCCGTTGTGGGCTGCATCGGCGAGCGCCGCAGCGATCTTCGGCTTCACAT
>NZ_JBFRFA010000158.1:0-361 GCF_052114585.1 Pedococcus sp. 2YAF34 | reverse complement strand
GGGCACGACGAGGCGCAGTTCGTCGCCGACGAGATCGAGAAGCTCCACGCGAACGGCATGGACTACCGCGACATCGCCGTGTTCTACCGCACGAACGCGCAGACCCGTGCGCTGGAGGAGATCTTCATCCGCTCGGCGCTGCCCTATCGCATCATGGGCGGCACCAAGTTCTACGAGCGCGCCGAGATCAAGGACTCGATGGCGTACCTGATCGCCGTCGCGAACCCTGACGACATGCTCGCGCTGCGGCGCATCCTGAACACACCGAAGCGGGGGATCGGCCCTGCCACCGAGACGCAGCTGGCGAGCTACGCCGGCGACAACGGCATCAGCTTCCGCGATGCGATGCGGGATGCCGCGT
>NZ_JBFRFA010000157.1:0-366 GCF_052114585.1 Pedococcus sp. 2YAF34 | reverse complement strand
CTGCAATGCGATACTGGCCCGGAGCGCCACAGCAGCAGCTCAGCAGCCGTGTGAGCGGCACCCCATAATCACTTTCCGCCAAGGGAACACCTGTGCATTTTCTCGCCGTCCTCAGCATGAAGAACCGTGCTCTCATCGCACTGGTCACGGTCGTCGTCGCCATCTTCGGAGGCCTTGCGCTGACGAGCCTCAAGCAGGAGCTCGCGCCGTCCATCCAGTTCCCGCAGCTCGCCATCGTGACCAGCTATCCGGGCGCGTCGCCCGAGGTCGTCAACAATGACGTCAGCACGCCGATCGAGACCGCCATCCAGGGTGTGCCCGACCTCGAGAGCACGTCCGCGGTCAGCAGCACGAACCGCTCCCTGA
>NZ_JBFRFA010000156.1:0-371 GCF_052114585.1 Pedococcus sp. 2YAF34 | reverse complement strand
CGACGAGGCCGCCCTCCGGTCCCGAGATGACCTGGACGAGCTCCCAGCCCTCGGAACCCCACGTGTTGAGGATGGCCGCCGTGTTGTGGATGATCAGCGGAATCGTCGCGTATTCCCAGCGTGGCATGGTTCTCCTCGTACGTTCGGCGCAGCCGTTCAGGGGGTTTGTCAGGTTTCTGACCTACCCTTGATTGTATGTCTGCCAAAAAATCCCCGGCTAGAGGTGCGCTTCCTGCGCTTGGCGCGTTCGTCGGCATGAGTGTCGTCGCGGGCCTCCTCGTCACTGCCGCCGTCACCCCTGCCATCGCGGTGACCGGCATGGCCGCAAACGACAGCATCGGTGTTTTCGAAGGTCTCCCGGAGTATCTCTC
>NZ_JBFRFA010000155.1:0-371 GCF_052114585.1 Pedococcus sp. 2YAF34 | reverse complement strand
GCGTCTCGCCGTCCGGCACGTCGCTGAACTTGCGCACGACGCGGGCGGCGATGCCGTTGCGGTTGAGCACCTCCGCGGTGCCTTCGGTCGCGAGGATGTCGAAGCCGAGCTGCTGGAGGCGCAGCACCGGCAGCACGATCGAGCGCTTGTCCCGGTCGGAGACCGAGACGAAGGCGGTGCCGCCGAGCGGCATGCCGCCGTACGCGGCCGACTGGCTCTTCGCGAACGCGCGGGGGAAGTCCTTGTCGATTCCCATGACCTCGCCGGTGGAGCGCATCTCCGGCCCGAGGACCGAGTCGACGATCTGGCCTTCGCGCGTGCGGAAGCGCTTGAACGGGAGAACGGCCTCCTTGACTGCGACCGGCGAGTCC
>NZ_JBFRFA010000154.1:0-373 GCF_052114585.1 Pedococcus sp. 2YAF34 | reverse complement strand
ACACCGGGCTCACCGCGGTGGAACGACATCGCCCACGTCTTACCGTCGCGGTCGACTTCGACGTCGAGCCGCTCGGAGAGCGCGTTGACGACGGATGCGCCGACACCGTGCAGGCCACCGGATGCGGCGTAGGAGCCCGACCCGAACTTTCCGCCGGCGTGGAGCTTGGTGAACACGACTTCGACGCCGCTGAGGCCCGTCTTCGGCTCGATGTCGACGGGGATGCCGCGCGCAGTGTCGCGCACCTCGACGCTGTCATCGCTGTGCAGGATGACCTCGATGCGGTTGCCGTGACCGGCCAGCGCCTCATCGACCGAATTGTCGATGATCTCCCACAGGCAGTGCATGAGTCCCCGGGAGTCGGTGGAACCGA
>NZ_JBFRFA010000153.1:0-374 GCF_052114585.1 Pedococcus sp. 2YAF34 | reverse complement strand
ATACCTTCCCGTTCTCGAGTCGCCGTCGCCGGGGTTGGCGCGATCCTATTACTTCGGAATCCTGCTCGCCCTCTATTTGCGGAACACGGGGGTCAGCCCCATCGGGCCGGTGTTCCTCACCGGTGGACCGCGGCTCGGAGCGACCACGACCTTCTACTGGGACCTCTCGGAGTGGGCGCGGACCGCGTCGCTGCTCGAACCCGTCGGAATCAGGTCGTGGATCCTCGCAGCGCTCGCGCAACCGTACGACGCCTCGCATTCCTTCGACACCAAGAACCTGCTTCCGGTCGGCAACCACTACGCGGCGAACGATCACGCGCTCTTCCGGATCGTCGAAGGCTACGTCGGAGTCACAGGCGATCTGACCGTTCTCG
>NZ_JBFRFA010000152.1:0-375 GCF_052114585.1 Pedococcus sp. 2YAF34 | reverse complement strand
CCGCCAAGCGCGACCACCGCAAGCTCGGCGCTGAGCTCGACCTGTTCAGCTTCCCCGAGGAGATCGGTTCCGGCCTCGCGGTCTTCCACCCCAAGGGTGGAATCATCCGCAACGAGATCGAGAACTACATGCGCGAGCGCCTCATCGCGAACGACTACGAGCTCGTCAACACTCCGCACATCACCAAAGCGCACCTGTACGAGATCAGCCAGCACCTCAACTGGTATCGCGAGGGGATGTTCCCGCCGATGCACCTCGACCAGGAGGTCGACGCAGACGGCAACGTGACCAGGCAGGGCCAGGACTACTACCTGAAGCCCATGAACTGCCCGATGCACAACCTGATCTACCGGGCGCGCGGACGCAGCTATCGCG
>NZ_JBFRFA010000151.1:0-377 GCF_052114585.1 Pedococcus sp. 2YAF34 | reverse complement strand
GGATGACGGCGAGCACGGCGACGCCGAACGATCCGCCGATCTGCTGCGCGATCCGGGTCAGGATGCTGGCGTTCGGCACGTCGGGCCGCTCGAGTCCCACGAAGGCGACCGTCATCAGGGGGATGGTGACCGCCCCGAGACCGAAGCCGCGAACGAGGAGCGCGGCCATGAGCATCCACTCGTTCGTCGTCGGTGTCGCGAACGCGAACGGGAGGGTCGCGAGGCCGACGATGGCGAAGCCGGCGATCGTCACGATGCGCGCGCCGACCTTGTCGGTGAGGCGCCCGGCGAGGGTGCGGCTGAACAGCGAGCCGATGCCCTGCGGCACCAGAAGCAGGCCGGCGCCCAGGGCGTCCGTACCGCGCACCTCCTGGAAG
>NZ_JBFRFA010000150.1:0-380 GCF_052114585.1 Pedococcus sp. 2YAF34 | reverse complement strand
CCCCCACGAGCTGGTGCCGGTCGCGCCCGAGACGCGCACGAGCATCGCGATCGTCGACGAGTCCGACTCGAGCACGACCATGCTCAACGAGGCTGGCCACCCGCTCAGCGTGGAGGAATGGGAGCACCTCGGCGAGGCGGCCGACCGGCTGAGCATCCCGGCGCAGTGCCTGGTCGCGTCCGGCAGTCTTCCCGCGGATGCGCCCGAGGGCTTCTACGCATCGCTCGTCGCCGTCGCCCGTGGCCGCGGCATCCCGAGCATCGTCGACACGAGCGGCCCCGGTCTCGTGCTGGCCGCCCGCGCGGGGGCGAACGGCATCCCGAGCATCGTCGACACGAGCGGCCCCGGTCTCGTGCTGGCCGCCCGCGCGGGGGCGAACG
>NZ_JBFRFA010000149.1:0-380 GCF_052114585.1 Pedococcus sp. 2YAF34 | reverse complement strand
GTCCTTCGCGGTGCCGCAGCTCTGCCCGCAGCGACGTCAGCACCCGGCGAACCAGGCGGGGTGTGAGATCCGTGACCAGTCCGACTGAATGCGGCAGATCGACGCAATCGGCGAACGCGCTGCCGCCCTTGTAGTCGACAAGCAGAAAGGTGAGCCGATCGGGCGAGTATTCGGTGGCGAGCGAAAGGATCCAGGTCTGCAGGAATTCACTCTTGCCCGACCCAGTTGTGCCGCCGACAAGAGCGTGCGGACCGTGCGAAAGGAGGTCGAGTCGAAGTGCCGCGCTGGCGCTTTGCCCGACGAGCGCTGCGAGGCCGCCCGGCACTCGCTGCTCCCCTGGCGACCAGTGTTCCATGACACTGTCGGTCGCCCGCCAGCGT
>NZ_JBFRFA010000148.1:0-380 GCF_052114585.1 Pedococcus sp. 2YAF34 | reverse complement strand
CGGCGGCCGCCAACAGCAGCTCGAGGTCGTCGCCGATGTCCGAGTCGATCTGCTTCTTCTCGGCCACGGCGGCGACATCCTGCCGGTATTCCGGACGAGCCTGGCGCGTGACGTGGTCGACGACCTTCTGGATCTCGGACTCGCTGACCCACGCTCCCTGGACCCGCACGGCCTTCGAGGCGCCCATCGGCAGGAAGAGGCCGTCGCCCTGGCCGATCAGCTTGTCGGCGCCGGGCTGGTCGAGGATGACGCGCGAGTCGGTGACGCTCGTGACGGCGAACGCCAGGCGCGAGGGCACGTTCGCCTTGATGAGCCCGGTGACGACGTCGACGGACGGACGCTGGGTCGCCAGCACGAGGTGGATTCCGGATGCACGTGCC
>NZ_JBFRFA010000147.1:0-381 GCF_052114585.1 Pedococcus sp. 2YAF34 | reverse complement strand
GAGCCCCGAGTACCGCGGCCGATTCACCGTCGCCGACGGCGAGAACGGCCGCCTGCGATTCGTCGAGCCGGAGGTCGCCGACACCGGTGCCCGGCAGTGCCGGGGATCGGAAACCTCGTGTCGCCATGACCAGAACGGTACCGGCGTCCGCCGACAGAGAACGTGACGCAGCGCCGTGAGCCGAGTGTCGTAGTCTGAACTCACATCCGCCGGTCAGATTCGAAAGGCACCACACGTGGACATCCGCATCGGAATCGTCAACGCTCCTCGCGAGCTCAGCTTCGAGACGTCGCAGACGGCCGACGAGATCGCACAGCAGGTCTCGGCCGCGCTGACCAGTGGCACCGGCTTCCTCCGGCTCCAGGACGACAAGGGCAAGGT
>NZ_JBFRFA010000146.1:0-381 GCF_052114585.1 Pedococcus sp. 2YAF34 | reverse complement strand
GCGCACCGTCGCGGTGGACGGCCCGGTCTATGAGCGCCCGGTCGCCTACCCGGCGTGGATCGACGCCCTCCAGGCGGACAGCGCCGCGAGGCTTCCGCGGTCGAGCGACAAGGATGTTCTGCGCGAGCAGTTCCTCGCCCTCCTCGGCAGCGCGAACCTCGCCGACAAGGGGTGGATCACCGACCAGTACGACTACTTCGTGGGCGGCAACACGGCCCTCGCGTTCCCCGACGACGCCGGCATGATCCGCGTCGACGAGGAGAGCGGTCTCGGCTTCGCCATCGCGACGGATGCGAACGGCCGCTACTGCCAGCTCGACCCGAAACAGGGCGCCCGCCTTGCGCTGGCGGAGGCGTACCGCAACGTGTCCGCATCCGGAGC
>NZ_JBFRFA010000145.1:0-381 GCF_052114585.1 Pedococcus sp. 2YAF34 | reverse complement strand
AGATGCTGACCGACGCGCGGGTCGAGGCGATCGTGCCCACCGCATCCGGAACCCGCGTCGTGCACAGCCGCGGCGAAGTCGAGAGCGACCTGCTCATCAACTGCGGAGGCCTGCAGGCCGACCGCATCGCACGGATGGCCGGGATCGAACCCGAGGTGCGCATCGTGCCGTTCCGCGGTGAGTACTACGAGCTCGTGCCTGAGCGCCGCGACCTGGTGAACGGCCTCATCTACCCGGTGCCCGACCCGGAGCTGCCGTTTCTCGGAGTGCACCTGACGCGGATGATCGACGGGACGGTTCACGCGGGACCGAACGCGGTGCTGGCGCTGGCCCGCGAGGGATACGACTGGCGCACCATCAGCATCCGCGACGCTGCTGACG
>NZ_JBFRFA010000144.1:0-384 GCF_052114585.1 Pedococcus sp. 2YAF34 | reverse complement strand
GTGAGCGCCCGGCGCGCGTCCCCCGACGCCAGCCGGATGATCGCCGCCCGCGCCTCAGGTTCGAGCACGAACCGATCGCCGAGGCCACGATCGTCGACGACGGCACGATCGACGACCACGCCCAGGTCGTCGTCGCTCAGCGTTTCGAGGGTGAGGAGGAGTGATCGGGAAAGCAGCGGGGAGATCACCGAGAACGACGGATTCTCCGTGGTCGCTGCGACCAGGATCACCCAGCCGTTCTCGACGCCCGGAAGCAGAGCATCCTGCTGCGCCTTGGAGAACCGATGGATCTCGTCGAGGAACAGCACCGTCGAGATGCCGTAGAGGTCTCGGGTGGAGAGCGCCTCATCCATGACCTGTCGTACATCGCGCACTCCCGCGGAG
>NZ_JBFRFA010000143.1:0-385 GCF_052114585.1 Pedococcus sp. 2YAF34 | reverse complement strand
ATCCGGTGACCGCGTAGATCTCGGCCTGCGCGTTGTTCACCAGGTCGAGCACTTCGCCTTCGGCGGCGTAGCCCATCTGCGTGATGCGGGTGCCCGCCTCGACGAGTCGGCGCAGTAGTGCGCGCTCAGCGACGATGGATGCGTAATAGCCGGCGTTCGCGGCCGTGGGGACGAGGCCGGTAAGGGTGTGGAGGTAGTCGGCGCCGCCGGCGCGGGAGAGCTCGCCGGCCTTGGTCAGCTCATCAGTGACCGCAATGACGTCGGTCGGCTCGCCGTGCGAGTAGAGCGACAGGATCGCGTCGTAGATGATCTCGTGCTTCGGAATGTAGAAGTCGGTTCCGCGCACGACCTCGACGACGTCGGCCACGGCATCCTTGCTGAGGAG
>NZ_JBFRFA010000142.1:0-385 GCF_052114585.1 Pedococcus sp. 2YAF34 | reverse complement strand
GTGTTCCAGGCGCAGCTCGCCAGCCTGGTGTTCATCGTCGCGGCGCTCGGCATCCGCCACGACGACCTGCTGTGGGAGCGCCCGTCGGCGGCACTGTTCGTCGGCGGGATGGTGTTCTCGCTGGTCGCCTACGCCGGCTTCTACATCTGGTGCGATGCGCGGGCGCGTGCAGGAGAGCGGGCGGCGGCGACCCCGGAGATCGAGCCGCTCTAGTCGAGCCGCTCTAGTCGAGCAGGGTGCCGACCACGACGGTCCCGTCGAGCTCCTCCGAGCGCAGGATGCTCGCCGCGAAGCCGTTCGCCTCGAATGCGGCCACCGTCGCCGGTGCCTGGCGCTCACTCGTCTCGATCAGGAGCCGGCCGCGCGGTCGGAGCCACGTCGGCGC
>NZ_JBFRFA010000141.1:0-387 GCF_052114585.1 Pedococcus sp. 2YAF34 | reverse complement strand
ATTCGGCAATGGCGCCATCCCCCGTCGAAGATCACAGGAGACACATTGTCCATCGCAGAACTCCCCACCCGCACGGCTGACACGAGCGCGCCCCTCCTGGGTGTGCTGGCGGACCGCTGGAGCCCCCGCTCCTACGACGCGACCGCTCCCGTCGACGAACTGAAGCTGACCGCAGCCCTCGAGGCCGCGCGCTGGTCCCCGTCGGCCAACAACTCGCAGCCCTGGCGCTTCATCGTCGCCCGCCGCGGCACCGAGGCGTTCGACGCCGTGACCGCCAACCTCATGGGCTTCAACCAGGCCTGGGCCGGATCGGCCGGCGTGCTCATCGTCGCTCTCGCCGAGACCATCGATGAGAACGGCAAGGAGCGCCCGTGGGCCACGTACGAC
>NZ_JBFRFA010000140.1:0-389 GCF_052114585.1 Pedococcus sp. 2YAF34 | reverse complement strand
GAGGGGCACACCGCCGGGCGCCTCGACGAGGGGGAGCGCATCCGGTCGGTGCGGCGTGCCGTCGGCACCCGGGATCGGGTCGCCGTGCGGATCGCGCGACGGGTAGCCGAGCCGGCGGTCGATCCGGTCGACGAGGGTGTCCGACACGGCGTGCTCGAGCACCTCTGCCTCGTCGTGCACCTCGTCCCAGCCGTAGCCGAGCACCTCCACCAGGAAGGTCTCGATGAGCCGGTGCCGGCGCACCATCGCGACGGCGTTCGTGCGTCCCGTCTCGGTGAGTTCGATGCTCCCGTACCACCTCCACCAGGAAGGTCTCGATGAGCCGGTGCCGGCGCACCATCGCGACGGCGTTCGTGCGTCCCGTCTCGGTGAGTTCGATGCTCCCGTAC
>NZ_JBFRFA010000139.1:0-392 GCF_052114585.1 Pedococcus sp. 2YAF34 | reverse complement strand
GGTTCTTCCTCGAGCTCTGTGATCGGGTCGAGGCCCAGCTGAAGGGCGAAGGACAGCGGGAGTGGATGCAGCGCCTCGGCGAGGAGCGGGCGAACCTTCGCGGCGCTGAGCGCTTCCTTCTCGGCGGACGCGACTGGGATCGCGCGGCGCACCTCGCGTTCAGCCTCTATCTCTACTGGTGGGTGTCGGGCCTGCTGGGCGAAGTGCGCACGTGGATGGACCTCGCACTCGGCTCCGGTGACGAACTCGCCGATCACACCCGCGCGATCGCGCTGTATTTCAGCCGCACGATCATGTTCTGGCGCGACCCGGACGGCAGTGTCGCCGCCGACCTCGCGACCAGCGCCGACCTGTTCAACCGCACGGGAGACCGCGACGGCGAGGCGCTCACC
>NZ_JBFRFA010000138.1:0-392 GCF_052114585.1 Pedococcus sp. 2YAF34 | reverse complement strand
GCGGACGAGTTGTCGGTCTCGATCGAGACGGTGGCCGTGGTGCGGCCGCGCTGGGCAAGCCGTTCGAGGCCGGCAAGCAGGAGGGCACGCCCGGTCCCGCGTCCGGCGTGCGCGGGGTCGACCCCGAGTACGTAGATCTCGCCGTCGTCCGCGTCGGGCTCCGCCTTGACCCAGTCGTAGCCGACGATGCGTCCGCGCTGGTCTCGCGCGACGAGGAAGTCGTGCGCATCGAACCACGGTTCGGCCTGGCGGGCGCGCAGGTCGTCGACGGTCAGCCGCCCCTGCTCCGGGTGCGATTCGAAGATCCGCGCATTCAGCTCGACCCATTCGGCCGCATCCTCGTCGCGGAACGGAGTGATCGTGACTCCGTCGCGCGACACCCCGACCACGGT
>NZ_JBFRFA010000137.1:0-393 GCF_052114585.1 Pedococcus sp. 2YAF34 | reverse complement strand
GCTCTGGCTGATCGCGGCAGTGCTCGGCCTGACCGGCTGGGCGTGGGGTGCGCGCGTGCTGCGCGCGCAGACCATGTCGCTGCGCAACCGCGACTTCATCCAGGCCGCTCGTGCCAACGGCGAACCGCTGCACCGCGTCATCCTGGTGGAGATGCTGCCGAACCTGCTCGCGATCATCGCCTCCAGCTTCGTCGGCACGATGACGGCGGCCGTGCTGGGCCTCACGACGCTCGCGTTCATCGGGGTCATCCCGGTGTCCAACCTGAACTGGGGCACCATCCTGTTCTGGGCGCAGCAGAACAACGCCTTCCCCGACTACTGGTGGTGGTACGTGCCCGCCGGGCTGTGCATCGCGCTCCTCGGCGTGTCCCTGGCCCTGATCAACTTCGGGAT
>NZ_JBFRFA010000136.1:0-395 GCF_052114585.1 Pedococcus sp. 2YAF34 | reverse complement strand
GAAGAGGTTCGAGGCCACGACCACGTCGAGCGACTCCGGATGGAGCACCATCCTCGCCGCGAGTGCGTCGATGAGCACGCTCTGCAGCCCGATTCCTTCGGCGGTGGCGACCTCTGAAACGACCTCGTCCCAGAACGGCATGGTGTGAATTATCCCGTTGCTCTTGGTCGCAGAGGTCATGACTCCTTTGCGACTCGCGGCGAGCCCGGCCGCATAGCGGGCGATGCGCTGGACGCCGGCACGGGTGAAGACGGCGACCTGGCTGGCACTCTCCTCGGGTCTTCCGCGATACAGGCGCCCGCCGATCTCCGAGTACTCGCCTTCGGTGTTCTCCCGCACGATGACGAAGTCGATGGGCGCGTTCGACTTCAGCGGCGTCGCGACTCCGGGAAGCG
>NZ_JBFRFA010000135.1:0-396 GCF_052114585.1 Pedococcus sp. 2YAF34 | reverse complement strand
CTGCACCACTTCGGGTCCAAGCAGAACCTGCTGCTCGAAGTTCTCGAGTTCCGCGACCAGGACGACGTCGCGCACCTCGCCGGCCGGCACATCCCCGACGGTCCGGCTCTCTTCGCGCACCTCGTCGACACCGCGCGGCGCAACGCGCAGAGGCCGGGCATCGTGCAGGTCTACACCGTGCTCTCGTCAGAGGCGGTGACCGACGACCATCCGGCCAAGTCCTACTTCCAGGAGCGTTACAACACGCTGCGGATCGAGATCGACGCGGCCTTCCGCGAACTGTGCGCGCAGGAGAACGTGACCGACCCCGACACCATCGACAAGGCCGCGGCCTCGATCCTCGCGGTGATGGACGGATTGCAGCTGCAGTGGCTCCTCGACCCCACGGCGATCGAT
>NZ_JBFRFA010000134.1:0-399 GCF_052114585.1 Pedococcus sp. 2YAF34 | reverse complement strand
GAGCTGCGCTGCGGTGAGGCCGTCGGTCGCGATCTGCTCGACCGCATCAGCCGCGTCCGCGATCACGTTGGCGAGCACTTTGCGCTCCGCCGCGCCGAATTCGCGCAGCACGTGGTCGGCTGCGCCCTGCTGGCCGGGCGGTCGCCCGACGCCGACGCGCACCCGGGTGAAGTCGCCGGTGCCGAGTGCTGAGATCACGTCACGGACGCCGTTGTGGCCCCCGTGGCCTCCGCCGAACTTCAGCTTCATGGTGTCGAACGGGATGTCGAGCTCGTCGTGCACCACGATCAGGTGCGACGGCTCGAGGGAGTAGAACCGCATCAGCTGCGACACAGGCCCGCCGGAGACGTTCATGAACGTGTTCGGCCTGGCGAGGATGTAGCGCGGGCCGCCGGGCAC
>NZ_JBFRFA010000133.1:0-400 GCF_052114585.1 Pedococcus sp. 2YAF34 | reverse complement strand
ATGGGATCCGTGCGTGTCGCCATCGTCGGCGTCGGCAACTGCGCCAGCTCGCTGGTGCAGGGAGTCGAGTACTACAAGGACGCTGACCCCTCGGGCACCGTCCCGGGTCTGATGCACGTGCAGCTCGGTGACTACCACGTCAGCGACGTCGAGTTCGTCGCCGCGTTCGACGTGGACGCCAAGAAGGTCGGGTTCGACCTGTCCGAGGCGATCAACGCCTCGGAGAACAACACGATCAAGATCGCCGACGTGCCCCCGACCGGGGTCACCGTGCAGCGCGGTGTCACCAACGACGGGCTGGGCAAGTACTACCGCCTGACCATCGAGGAGTCCGACGCCGAGCCGGTGGACATCGTCCAGGTCCTCAAGGACAAGCAGGTCGACGTCCTGGTCTCCTACC
>NZ_JBFRFA010000132.1:0-400 GCF_052114585.1 Pedococcus sp. 2YAF34 | reverse complement strand
GGGGACTTCATCAGGTAGGACGACGCGGACAGCAGCGCGCCGCCGATGCCGCGGTCCTTGGCGATCTTCGCGGCGCGGATGGCGTCGATGATGATGCCGGCCGAGTTCGGGGAGTCCCAGACCTCGAGCTTGTACTCCAGGTTCAGCGGGACGTCGCCGAACGCGCGGCCCTCGAGGCGCACGTAGGCCCACTTGCGGTCGTCGAGCCACTGGACGTAGTCCGAGGGGCCGATGTGGACGTTCTTGTCCTCGATCTTGCCCGCCAGCGGACCGGTCAGGTTCGAGGTGACGGCCTGGGTCTTGGAGACCTTCTTGGACTCCAGGCGGTCGCGCTCGAGCATGTTCTTGAAGTCCATGTTGCCGCCGACGTTGAGCTGGTAGGTGCGGTCCAGGGTGACCC
>NZ_JBFRFA010000131.1:0-401 GCF_052114585.1 Pedococcus sp. 2YAF34 | reverse complement strand
GCCGCACGAGGTCGAACGCGTTGTAGTCCATCGCGGCCTGCCCGGATTCGATGAGCTGGGACACCCGCCGGTCGAGTCCGCGCAGGTGGAGGCTTGCGCTGGACGTGCCCGTCTCGGGCTCCCAGGAGCCGAGGCCGATGAGGTAGTTCGGTCCGCCCGCCTTGGTTCCGGCTCCCACGGACGACCGCTTCCACCCGCCGAACGGCTGGCGCTGCACGATCGCGCCGGTGATGCCGCGGTTGACGTAGAGGTTCCCTGCTTCGACCGTGTCGAGCCAGTGCGCGAGCTCTCCCGCGTCGAGCGAGTGCAGGCCGGCGGTCAGTCCGTATTCGATCGCGTTCTGGTAGCGGATCGCTTCGTCGAGGGTGCGGGCGGTCATGATGCCGAGCACCGGTCCGAAG
>NZ_JBFRFA010000130.1:0-401 GCF_052114585.1 Pedococcus sp. 2YAF34 | reverse complement strand
CGTGCGCATACTGCTACCGATTCCATCGTTCGACGACGGCTTCACAGTCGGCTGGGTGATGGGCTTCGAGGGTCCTGATGCCATCGCAGCCGAACGCACGACGTGGGATCGTCGATTCCGTTGGCAGGTCAGCGTCGCCGCGTGCGAATTCGTGCGCGACGAGAACGATGCGGCGGTTCTCACCGCGGCAGTGGAGCGCGCCCTCGGCCGGGTACCCGGAGTTCGCGAGATCGTCCACGAGGATCGCGAGATCTGGCTCGTCGCTGGATGGGCTTCCGGCCTCGGTCTGTTGCTGGCGGCGGATCGAGCGGTCAGGCGGAATCGCGACCTGATCCTCGCGGCGCTTTCCTGAGGATTGGCATGGACTCGGCGCAATCGGCTGTCGCTTCAATGCTCCCTAC
>NZ_JBFRFA010000129.1:0-403 GCF_052114585.1 Pedococcus sp. 2YAF34 | reverse complement strand
ATCTGGTTGAGACGGGCCTCGAGGTGCTTCTTCTCCATCTTGAAGTCCGGGATGCCGTAGCGGAGCAGTCCGCCGATCCGGTCGTCCCGCTCGTACACGGCCACGGTGTGGCCGGCACGGGTCAGCTGCTGGGCCGCAGCGAGCCCCGCGGGACCGGAGCCGACGACGGCCACGGTCTTGCCCGTCAGTCGCTCCGGCGGGTGCGGCTGCACCCAGCCGTTCTGCCAGGCCTGGTCGATGATCGACACCTCGACCTGCTTGATGGTCACGGCGGGCTGGTTGATGCTGAGCACGCACGACGACTCGCAGGGCGCGGGGCACAGCCGGCCCGTGAACTCCGGGAAGTTGTTGGTCGCATGCAGCCGCTCGATCGTCTGCCGGCCTTCGCCGCGCCACATCAGGT
>NZ_JBFRFA010000128.1:0-406 GCF_052114585.1 Pedococcus sp. 2YAF34 | reverse complement strand
CGTCGACCCAATCTCGTCGATGCCCGAATTCAAGCGGACAGCCGTCACGGTCAAACGGAGGGCGGCGACGTGACAGCCGCCCAGCGACGGCCCCTGCACATCGTCCTGATCGGATACGGCCCGGTCGGCGCTCGTTTCGTCGAGGAACTCCTTCCCTCGGTGAGCGCCGGAACCGTTGAGTTGACCGTCGTCGGGGCCGAAGCCGAGGATGCGTACAACCGGGTTCTGGTAGCCGAGTACGCGGTGGGGGCGGCCGACCGCCGCCGGCTCGACATCACTGACACAGATGCCGCGCTCGCCGCCGGGGTCACCGGGGTTCTGGTAGCCGAGTACGCGGTGGGGGCGGCCGACCGCCGCCGGCTCGACATCACTGACACAGATGCCGCGCTCGCCGCCGGGGTCACCG
>NZ_JBFRFA010000127.1:0-407 GCF_052114585.1 Pedococcus sp. 2YAF34 | reverse complement strand
AGCGCGAGGTGCGCAGCTAACCCAGGTGCCGCTCGGCCTCGCCGGTGTAGAGCGACAGCGGCCGGATCAGCGAATTCGACGCGTACTGCTCCATGATGTGCGCGGTCCAGCCCGCGATGCGCGCGGCCGCGAACAGCGGCGTGAACGTCTCGGTGTCGAACCCCATCAGGTTGTAGGCCGGGCCCGACGGGTAGTCCAGGTTCGGCTTGATGCCTTTGCGCTCATCCATCGCCGTCTCGAGGGCCGTGTAGAGCTCCAGCATCTCGGGACGGTCGTAGTGGTCGACCAGGGTCTCGAGCGCCGCCTTCATCGTGGGCACCCGGGAGTCACCGTGCTTGGAGACGCGGTGACCGAAGCCCATGATCTTGCGCGTCGCCGCGAGCGACTCGTCGAGCCAGGCCTCCGCG
>NZ_JBFRFA010000126.1:0-409 GCF_052114585.1 Pedococcus sp. 2YAF34 | reverse complement strand
GTCCGTCGCGTCCGCGATCTCGGCCTGCTCGCTCTCCGTCAGGGCGTACTCGATCGTCGTGTTCGGGAAGCCGCGGTAGTCGGGCTCGCCGTCGTCGAAGGTCACCGCATCCTCGTAGCGGGGGCGCTTGCGCGTCCCATAGCCCATGTTGACGTAGCCCCAGCGGTTTCCGGCGGCCGGGTGCTCCGGGTCGAGCTGGAACGGCGGGTTCTCGGCGTACATCACCTGGAGCGAGAACGGGTGGTCCGGTTCGGAGAACGGGATGCGGTTCACAGCGGCCACGGGGTCGGCCGGGTTGGCCGAGCGGCGCTCGAGCTCCGCGGCGAGCTGATCCTCGGTCGCGAACCGGCGCATGCCCGCCTCGTCGAGCGCCACCGTCGAGATGACGACCGGATGCTCCGTCAGGTAG
>NZ_JBFRFA010000125.1:0-413 GCF_052114585.1 Pedococcus sp. 2YAF34 | reverse complement strand
CGACCCGCACCGGGTCGACGCGGGATGCGAGGACCGCCGCGAGCGCGCCCTCTTCGGAGACCTCGAAGAACCCACCGCATTCGGCGATCGCCTGAATCACGGCGGGATGGGCGAGCGCGCTCGCGTCGTAGTGGAATCGGACGGACGGGAATGCCGCCTGCAGTTCGCGATACCGCACCCGCGCCCTGTTCGGGTCGAGCACGAGCAGCGGTGTTCCATAGCGTGCGACCAGGGCGTCCAGTGCATCGGTGTCAGTTCGCGTGTGTGCGCCGGACCTGCCGGTTCGTCGTGCCTCGGCGTACATCTGGATTCGCCCTCCCCGCTCGTCGTGCGACCAGGGGATCCTGCGTGTCGGGCCACGCAGGTTATCCCTCGGGTCTGGTCGGCGCACTTACGATGCTGCTCCTCCAGCG
>NZ_JBFRFA010000124.1:0-415 GCF_052114585.1 Pedococcus sp. 2YAF34 | reverse complement strand
CGTCATCACGGCGCGGACCAGCGGTTCGAGCGTGCGGTGGGCGGCCGTGGCGGTCGCGAGGTCGCCGGCGTTGACCGCATCCACGATCTGCCGGTACGGCCGGGCGGCGATGTTCGCCGTCACGCCGATGAGGCCTGAGGCGCCGATCGACAGGTGCGGGAGCACGTTGGCGTCGTCGCCGGAGAAGTACAGCAGGTCGGTCTGGTTGAGCACGCGGCTCACCTCGCTGAAGTCGCCCTTGGCGTCTTTGATGGCGAGGATGTTCGGGTGCTTCGCCGCGCGGAGGATCGTCTCGTACTTGATCGGGACGCCGGTGCGCCCCGGGATGTCGTACAGGATGACCGGAAGATCCGTCGCGTCGGCGATCATGCGGAAATGGGTCAGGATGCCGGCCTGGGTCGGCTTGTTGTAGTAC
>NZ_JBFRFA010000123.1:0-416 GCF_052114585.1 Pedococcus sp. 2YAF34 | reverse complement strand
CCGCTGGAGGACTCGATCGAGGGCCTGATCAAGCACGACCTCGACTACTGCATGGTGGCGGTGCCGACGGTCTACCACGAGCCGGTCGGGTTGGCGTTGGCTGCGGCCGGGGTGCACGCGATCATCGAGAAGCCGCTGGCCCAGGACACGCCGTCGGCGGTGCGCCTGGCTAGCGCGTTCAAGGACGCCGGTCTCGTGGGTGCGGTCGGGCACATCGAGCGGTACAACCCGGCGCTGCAGAGCGCGAGGGCGCGCCTGGAGGCCGGGGAGCTCGGTGACGTCTACCAGGTCACGACGCGTCGCCAGGGCCCGTTCCCGGCCCGGATCGCCGACGTGGGTGTGGTCAAGGACCTCGGCACGCACGACATCGACCTGACCGCCTGGGTGACCCAGCAGTCCTACACCTCCGTCGCCGC
>NZ_JBFRFA010000122.1:0-416 GCF_052114585.1 Pedococcus sp. 2YAF34 | reverse complement strand
CTGGAGGACTCGATCGAGGGCCTGATCAAGCACGACCTCGACTACTGCATGGTGGCGGTGCCGACGGTCTACCACGAGCCGGTCGGGTTGGCGTTGGCTGCGGCCGGGGTGCACGCGATCATCGAGAAGCCGCTGGCCCAGGACACTCCGTCGGCGGTGCGCCTGGCGCAGGCGTTCAAGGACGCCGGTCTGGTCGGTGCGGTGGGCCACATCGAGCGGTACAACCCGGCGCTGCAGAGCGCGAGGGCGCGGCTGGAGGCCGGTGAGCTCGGTGACGTCTACCAGGTCACGACGCGTCGCCAGGGCCCGTTCCCGGCCCGGATCGCCGACGTGGGTGTGGTCAAGGACCTCGGCACGCACGACATCGACCTGACCGCCTGGGTGACCCAGCAGTCCTACACCTCCGTCGCCGCCGC
>NZ_JBFRFA010000121.1:0-417 GCF_052114585.1 Pedococcus sp. 2YAF34 | reverse complement strand
TCACGATGCGCGTCACCTCGGGACCGGTCGGCGACGAGCCGTAGACCAGGTCGGCCGCGCGCTGGCCGCGGTCGACAGCGCTTGTCAGCTGGGTGTCGAGCCGGTCGAGCAGGTAGCTCTGCARGGCGAACAYGCTGGCCGCGCCGATGACCGTGCCGAGCACGGCGAGCATCGCCACGACGACGAGCACCACCCGGCTGCGCAGCGTCCAGGAGCGGAACGGGCGGATGCGCGGCAGCCGGCCCCATCCCCGTCGCCTGGGCGGTGTGCCCGACGTACCCGCCGCCGGAGCGGCTGACGTCACGTCGCGGCCTTGACCATGTAGCCGGCCCCGCGGACGGTGTGGATCATCGGGGAGCGGCCGGAGTCGATCTTCTTGCGCAGATAAGAGATGTACAGCTCGACGACGCTCGACGA
>NZ_JBFRFA010000120.1:0-420 GCF_052114585.1 Pedococcus sp. 2YAF34 | reverse complement strand
GGTGGAGATCATCGCGGGCGGCGACCTCGGCGGAACGATGCGACTCGGCCTCTACCCGGCGACGCTCGCCGAAGGCTCCATCGTCGCCGAGCTGTACGGTGCGAACGAAGCATCGGAACGGCACCGCCACCGCTACGAGGTCAACAACGGCTACCGCGAGCAGATCGCCGACGCCGGCCTCTGGTTCTCCGGCACGTCGCCCGACGGGCACCTCGTCGAATACGTGGAGCTGCCGCGGGACGTGCATCCGTTCTACGTGGGAACGCAGGCGCACCCCGAACTGCGGTCGCGGCCCAACCGCGCGCATCCGCTGTTCCGCGGCCTCGTCGGCGCGGCCCTCGACCGCCAGAAGGCGAGCCGTCTCTTCGAAGGGACCCAGGACGCCTGAACCGGTGGGCGACCGCATCGACGGCGGGCTCG
>NZ_JBFRFA010000119.1:0-422 GCF_052114585.1 Pedococcus sp. 2YAF34 | reverse complement strand
GTATGGACGCGTGCGAACGCCACTCCGGATCGATCGCCTGCTCGACGGCGCCCCCGAACATGATCAGCGGGATGCGCGAGCCGCCGATGACCTGGAATCCGTCGGGATGGAGCGCATCCGGAACCGTCTCGATCGACGGTGTCGGCACCGAGTCCGCGTAGCCGCCCCAGTCGTCCCAGGTGAGGATGAACGTCGTCTCGTCCCAGCCGCCCCCGTCGATGACGGCCTGCACGCGCTGCCACACGAGGTCGTGGCCCTTCGTGATGTAGTCGGGCGCGCTCACGGCGGGCGGATGCTCGTCATAGCCCGAAGGCGACCAGACGTAGCAGACCTGCGGCAGCGTTCCGCCTCGGGCCATCGGGATGAACTGGGTCGGCGGATGCACGTTGGCGTTGCCGGGCGACTGCGACAGGGTCGTGTAG
>NZ_JBFRFA010000118.1:0-423 GCF_052114585.1 Pedococcus sp. 2YAF34 | reverse complement strand
GCACAGGTGTGAACGAGTTCCGCATCCTGACCGTCTGCACGGGGAACATCTGTCGTTCCCCTCTCGCCGAGCAACTGCTCGCGGCGAGCCTCGACGGTCTCGACGTCTCGGTGAGCAGCGCAGGCACTGCTGCGCTCATCGGGCGTCCCATGGATGAGCGCGCAGCCGCGTACTCGCGCCAGTTCGGCGGGATTCCGGATGCGCATCTCGCGCGCCAGCTCACGGTCGAGCACCTGCGTGACACCGATCTCGTATTCGCCCTGAGCCGCGAGCACCGGCGTTACATCGTCGAGGCCCTCCCCCGCGCATCCCGTTTCACGTTCACCCTGCGCGAGTTCGCGCGCCTGCTCGACACCCTCAACATCGACGACCGCGACGAGATCGCCGCACAGCCCGACCAGCACGCCCGCCTCAGCACTCTCG
>NZ_JBFRFA010000117.1:0-424 GCF_052114585.1 Pedococcus sp. 2YAF34 | reverse complement strand
TACTACAACCTGTACAACTCGCAGTTCGCTGCGGCGATCTCGGAGGAGATCTAGTCGAGCGCCCGCCTGATCTCGCGGCTCAGTGACCGGTGAGCGGCTTGATCAGGCGGGCGGCGACGGATGCGCGACGTGTGACCTGCTCCTCGACGTCGGCGAACTGCATGCCGACGAGCCCGGCGTTGGCGCCCGCGAACCGGAGCGGTTCGGGCTCCCAGCGCCGTGACCGGTGGTTCACCCAGGGCAACGCGGTGAGGTCGCTCGCGGTGCCGCCGATGAGGTCGGCGATCGTGCGTCCGGCGAGGTTCGTGGTGCTCACGCCGTCGCCGACGTAGCCGCCCGCCCACGCCTCCTTGCGCTCCGGGTCGTAGCCGACCGAGGCGTGCCAGTCGCGCGGCACCCCGAGCGGGCCGCCCCACTCATGGGT
>NZ_JBFRFA010000116.1:0-425 GCF_052114585.1 Pedococcus sp. 2YAF34 | reverse complement strand
CGCCTCCTCATCGGCCGGTCCGGCGACGATGTGCAGGCCCTGCTGGTCTCGACGCCGGCCTCCGCAACAGCATCGGCGTCGGTGTCGGAGGTCGGCGTCTCGCCGCTTCCCATGCAGCCGGTCGTCCGCACGGTCACGAGCCACCCGACGGTCGCACCGGGAGCGCACATCAGCGATCTGCTCACTGTGGAGGTCGCTTCCGGCGACGGGCTCCTCCCCACGTGGGGCGTATTCGACGACGGCACGGGGATGTCACCGATCGTCGTCACGGTGCAGAGTTCGCTGCTCGGCCCGTTCGACTCCCCCATCGAGCACGCACCGTCCATACCCGAAGGCGCCCCCACGGCGTGCACCGTGACCACGGAGGTCTCCGCCCCGGGCGACTACCGCACACCCGAATGCGTGCTGCAGCACCCGGGCTACTA
>NZ_JBFRFA010000115.1:0-427 GCF_052114585.1 Pedococcus sp. 2YAF34 | reverse complement strand
TTCTTCGCCCGCGGATACTCGTCGAGCTGCTCGTTGATGAAACGGTCGCCCGGCCCGATCTTCTCGTTCGCGGGCACGCACATCCCGATCACATCGACGTCGCCGAGCGTGGCCTGCACCAGCGAGTTGAGCCGTTCCCCGAGCAGGGTGCGCGGACGGTGGATGCCCGGAGTGTCGACCAGGATCAGCTGGCCGTTCTTCTGGTGGACGATCCCACGGATCGCACGCCGGGTCGTCTGCGGCTTCGAACTGGTGATGGCGACCTTCTCGCCGACGAGGGCGTTGGTGAGCGTATCGAGCTGGACGCGGCTCGTCGCCGAGATCGGAACGATCGCCTCCCAGTCGCGCAGGGCTGAGACCGCCAGGAGCTGCTCGGCGGTCGCTGTGCGGCTCGCCGCGTCGATCTTGGTGACGATCGCGACCTTCT
>NZ_JBFRFA010000114.1:0-430 GCF_052114585.1 Pedococcus sp. 2YAF34 | reverse complement strand
TTCCTGTGCCGGTGGAGCTGACCAGCCTCGCGATTCGCGGGCCGATTCCGACGGTCACGGCCAGGTCGCCTCCCCCATCCGGTATCAGCGGGGTCTCCCCTGCCTTCGTCGCGATCAGCGACGCGATGGCGCTGCCCACCGTGGCGAGGTCGCCGACCAGCGTGCGAACGGCTGCCGGATCGGCGAGCGTCTTCGGAAGCGCGAAGCTGCTGACGAGCGCGTGCGGATGCGGAGTGACCGGCCGCGCGACCCCTGCCTGGGTCGGCCCGTGCGGGTCCGAGTTCCAGGTCGCGGCGGGCGAAGGCGAGCTGCTTTCGGTCGGGATGAGTGCGCGAACTATTGCACCGCCTGCGACCGCGCCGACGCCGGCCGAGAGTGCCCCGCCGAATGCCCGTCGGCTGAGGCCCCTGGGCTGCGCATCTTCCATCAC
>NZ_JBFRFA010000113.1:0-433 GCF_052114585.1 Pedococcus sp. 2YAF34 | reverse complement strand
TCCATACCCGACGAGCGGCGCGGGCTTGTCGTCGGTCTCGTGCGAGACGCTCGCAGCCGTGTCCGCCGCAGCCTCGTCGACCTCCGGGGTCGAACCGTGCGCCGGTGCGCCGAGCGACACCCCGGCATCCGTCGAGGTCGACGACACGGTGATGATCGGCGTTCCCACGTCGACGGTCTGGCCGACGGACACCAGCAGCTCGCCGACCGTTCCCTCGAACGGAGACGGCAGCTCGACGAGCGACTTCGCCGTCTCGATCTCGACGAGCACCTGGTTCACCGACACGGTGTCGCCGGGCGCCACCTTCCATTCGACGATCTCCGCCTCGGTCAGGCCTTCGCCGACGTCGGGGAGGAGGAACTTCGATTCGCTCATGCTGCAGCTTCTTTCGGTCGATTCGCCCGGGATGCCCGTGTGCGGGTCAGTATGCGAG
>NZ_JBFRFA010000112.1:0-439 GCF_052114585.1 Pedococcus sp. 2YAF34 | reverse complement strand
GCACGGGGCCGAAGATCTCCTCGTTCAGGATGCGGCTGCCTGCGACGACATCGGTGACGACCGTCGGCTCGAAGAAGTTGCCGTCCCCGTCGATCTCGTCGCCGCCGGTGAGCACACGCGCACCACGGGACACCGCGTCGGTGACGAGCGCGAGCGCCTTCGCGACCGCGTCCTCGTTGATCAGCGGGCCGATGGTCACACCCTCTTCGGTGCCGCGCCCGACCCGGAAGCGGTCGACCCGCTCGGTCACCCGGCGGGCGAACTCGTCGGCGACCGAGTCGTGCACGATGAAGCGGTTCGCGGCCGTGCAGGCTTCGCCGATGTTGCGGAACTTTGCGAGCATGGCCCCGTCGACGGCCTTGTCGAGGTCGGCGTCGTCGAACACGACGAACGGAGCGTTGCCACCGAGCTCCATCGAGGTGCGCAGCACGTTCTGCGC
>NZ_JBFRFA010000111.1:0-439 GCF_052114585.1 Pedococcus sp. 2YAF34 | reverse complement strand
ACCGAGTCTCCTGGCGATCTCCGTGTGGGCTGTTCCCTCGACGATCGAGAGCCACAGCACGTCCTGCCAACGAGGCGGAAGCGACCGGAACGCGCGACCGACGAGATCGTTCTCGAGCCGGCGCATCGCACTCGTCTCAGCGGAGTCGGTCAGCTGGCCGGTCTCCAGGTCGTCGAGAGGGACAGTCCGGCTGTTCCGGCGGACTGTCGTGTATGCCAGCCGCCGGATCGTCGAGAACAGGTACCCGCGGAAGCTGTCGGTCGGCCCACCGCCGGAGACGATCGCCGAGTAGGTGCGGGTGAAGGCCTCCGCCATGAGGTCTTCGGCATCAGCGCGATTCGCATATCCGAGCGCAACCATGACACCGGCCGATCGGTGGCGTTCCCACAGCAGCGCGAACGCACGCGGATCGGAACGCTTGGCTCGTGCGACAAGTGAG
>NZ_JBFRFA010000110.1:0-441 GCF_052114585.1 Pedococcus sp. 2YAF34 | reverse complement strand
GCCTTTCAGGGGCCCGATGAGCCGGTCGGCGAGGTACGGGGTCTGGTCGATCTCGCCGGCCCGGCGGGCCATCACCGCACGAAGCACGTCGCGGCCGGTCTCCCGGTATGCCGCCGGCTCGGTGAACGAGAGCCGACCGGTCGTCGCCGGACCCACCCAGCGGACGCGCTTCGTGTCGACGCGCCACTCGGTCGCGAACGTCGCCGGGCCGAAGCCCCAGCGGCCGTAGATCACCGACTCCGACACGGTGAGGATCGCCAGCGGGACCCCGAGCGCGTGGGCCGTGCGCAGTTCCGCCCCGAGGAGCGCGCGGGCGATGCCGCGACGGCGATGGGTCGGGGCGACCGTGACATTGCTGATCGCCCAGCTGCCGACCGCCGCGCCACCGGGCACGGTGAGGGGCGCGATCCACGAGTTGACCGTGCCGACGGGGGTCGCCGG
>NZ_JBFRFA010000109.1:0-442 GCF_052114585.1 Pedococcus sp. 2YAF34 | reverse complement strand
CAGCGAACTTCACGATGATCGCGGGCGACAGCACCATGGCGATGGCCAGGGTCTCGCCGAGCGCCCGCCCGAGGCCGAGCATGATGGCGGAGATGATGCCGGAGCGTGCGAAGGGCAGGACGGCCATGCGGACCATCTCCCAGCGCGTCGCGCCGAGGGCCAGCGCAGCCTCTTCGTGGAGGCGGGGAGTCTGGAGGAAGACCTCGCGGCAGATGGCGGTCATGATCGGGATGACCATGACGGCGAGCACGATGGCGGCCGTGAGGATGGTGCGCCCGGTACCGGAGACCGGCGGGGCGAAGAGCGGGAACCAGCCGACGTAGGTGCCGAGCCAGACGTAGAAGGGCTGGACGAAGACCGCGAGGGTGGCGATGCCCCAGAGACCGTAGACGACGGAGGGCACGGCGGCCAGCAGGTCGATGATGTAGCCGAGGGTCTGGGC
>NZ_JBFRFA010000108.1:0-443 GCF_052114585.1 Pedococcus sp. 2YAF34 | reverse complement strand
CTCTTCGTGCTCATCGGGCTGCAGGCGCGGGCTGCGTTCACCACGTTCGCGAACGGCGGCTGGGGCGCCATCCTCGTGCTGGCCATCGCGAGCGCGGTCGCGGTCTTCGTGGTGCGGCTGCTGTGGATCCTGGTGCAGGCACCGATCATCCGCCTGGTGGACCGCAGGCCGAGCCAGCGCGCACGCCGCGAAGCGTGGCGGACCCGGCTGATCCTCGTCTGGGGCGGATTCAGGGGTGCCGTGTCGCTCGCCGCGGCCCTTTCGTTGCCGCTGGAGACTGCATCCGGTCAGCCGTTTCCCGGCCGCGAAGTGGTGATCGCCGTCACCTTCCTCGTGATCGTGGTCACGCTCTTCGTGCAGGGAGCGACGATTCCGCTCATCGTGCGGGCGGCACACGTGGTGGCGGACCAACGCGAAGGCGACGAGCGGAGGCTGGCGCGCAC
>NZ_JBFRFA010000107.1:0-446 GCF_052114585.1 Pedococcus sp. 2YAF34 | reverse complement strand
GGCTTCTTCCTGCTGCCCGCTCTCGTGCAGGCGGCATCGGTGCAGACCACCGGCTACATCTGGCAGGGGCGCTACTCGCTGCTCGCCTACGCGACCGTGCTCGTCACGTCGGCGGTGGCCATCGCATCCAGCAAGATCCCTTTTGCGACGAACGCGACCGCGCTTCTTCAGCGCGCCGTGCTGACCATCGGCGGGGTCGTCGCCGTCGCGCAGGCGTACACGGTCGCGAGCACGCTCCGACGCTATGCGGTCGGTGAGGGCGCCTGGTGGGGCGCCTTCCTGCTGCACCCGCGCTGGCAGCCGCCCGGCTCATCCATCGCCTGGATCCTGGTGGCGCTCATCGGCGCCGGCCTCATCGTGCTGGCGTGGTTGTCCCGCTCGCGCGAGCAGGAGGAGCCGCGCCTGGAGGACACGGCCGCCCTGATGGTGCTCGCGTGGATCGCGAA
>NZ_JBFRFA010000106.1:0-454 GCF_052114585.1 Pedococcus sp. 2YAF34 | reverse complement strand
GAGTTCAGCACGCCCGGCAGCGCGCGCTGGACCGCGCTGCGCGCACGCGGGTTGTCGAGCAGGTCGAGCAGGAGCGTCTCTTCGGTGAAGCCCGCCATCGTCGCTTCGCCCCCTCAGTCTTCCGAGCCGCGGTAGCGCAGGCCGGCGAAGGCCACGCGCCCCGTCGTCGCGTAGAGGCCGACGACGCGTCCGGTGAAGGATGCGGCGGTCTCGGCCGACAGGTATCGCCCGTCGACGTCGGCGAGGGTGACCGTCTTGCCGTCGGCGGTCGCCTGCAGCAGCACGCGGTCGCTCGTCATCATGCCGGGGCCGAACCCGCCTGTCGGCGGCACCGCGTCGATGGTCAGCTCGATGGGACCGGCCGGCAGCATGACCGACCATTCCTGCACGATGCTCGCCAGTCGCGCGCGGGCGATGACGACCGTCGCCTCGGGTCCGGTGGTCGCCTCGAGCT
>NZ_JBFRFA010000105.1:0-457 GCF_052114585.1 Pedococcus sp. 2YAF34 | reverse complement strand
GGCGAGATGAGGCCGACTCCAGCGGTCGCGTGGCGGGTGCGCGCGATCCACGGGTACACCTTGGTCGGCGGCAGCTGGCCGCCCTCGCCGGGCTTGGCACCCTGTGCGAGCTTGATCTGGATGTCCTCCGCGTGCGTCAGGTACATGCTGGTCACGCCGAACCGACCGGATGCGACCTGCTTGATCGCACTGCGCCGCTCCGGGTCGAGCAGGCGGTCGAGGTCTTCGCCGCCCTCACCGGTGTTCGACTTGGCGCCGATGCTGTTCATGGCGATCGCGAGCGTCTCGTGCGCTTCCTTCGAGATGGAGCCGTAGCTCATCGCGCCGGTCGAGAACCGCTTGACGATCGATTCGATCGGCTCGACCTCGTCGAGCGGCACGGGAGGCCGCGTTCCGGTCTGCAGTTTGAACATTCCGCGCAGGGTCATCAGGCTGGCCGCCTGGTCGTCGACGAGCT
>NZ_JBFRFA010000104.1:0-457 GCF_052114585.1 Pedococcus sp. 2YAF34 | reverse complement strand
TCCGTACTCCGCCATGATCTGCGACAGTCCGGCTGCGACCGAGTCGTCGCTCGCCGCATCCATCACCACGCCATCCGAGGCGTGGCGGGATGCCGGAATCACTGTCGCACCCTCGTCACGAAGTCGCTGAACCACGGCGGTGCCGACCAGGCCGTGCCCTCCGACGACGAGGACGACGCGGTTTTCAAGCTGGAGATCCATGCTCGCACTCTACGACCGATGGGCGCGGATCTTTATCGACCGGGGGGGATCAACCGTTCGCGACCCGAACACCAGTGAGCTGTTCGGACAGCGTCCAGATGCGCTGGGCGTCGTCGGTGCTGCGGAGACGTGAATAGAGTTTCTGCTCGGCTGGCGCGCCGCCGAGATGTCCGGGTCCGCTCGGTCCATAGAAGGCACCTCGCCTGGCACTGCTCGACGTAGCGGCGTAAATGGCCGGCAGTCCGGCGCTCTGCAC
>NZ_JBFRFA010000103.1:0-459 GCF_052114585.1 Pedococcus sp. 2YAF34 | reverse complement strand
GTTGGTGACCGCCTGGCTGATCTGCTTGCTCTCGCTCTGCGTGGCCTGCGACTTCTTGCCGGCGGTGACGGTGAACTTCTTCAGGCCGGTCGGGTCGCCGACCATGCCCTTCTTGCATGCCGTGTAGTAGGTGCCCTCGGCGAGCTGCACGACGTAGTTGACGGTCGTGCCCGGCCCGATGTTCTCCTTCTCGCCGGCGATGCGGAGCTTGTCGGCCGCGAGGATCTCGAACTCGTTGACGTCRGTGCCCTTGTTGGTCACCTGGAATGTCACCGGGCCGCCCGGAGCGGTCGAGGCCGAGACCGCGCACGTGTCGTCGGTGATGGAGACGGCCAGCGCCTCGGCGTCGGCGGATGCGCGGTTCGGCACGCATCCGGTCAGTGCGAGTGCGATGGCGGCGGCTCCGGCGAGCGCGCCGAAGTATCGGGTTTTCATGGAGCGGTTTCTCCTCTTAGGACG
>NZ_JBFRFA010000102.1:0-459 GCF_052114585.1 Pedococcus sp. 2YAF34 | reverse complement strand
GTGCTGCCTCCTCGAGCTCGGGCGGCAGCTCCTCGAAGAACGACCGCATCATCCAGATCACGATGGGCAGGTTGAACGAGGTGTGCGCGAGGATCAGCGCCAGGTAGCTGCCGGTCAGGTGCAGCTGCTGGAAGATCACGAACATCGGGACGACCAGCGCGACCGCGGGAACCATGCGGCTGAAGAGGATGATCCGTGCCCACCACTCGCGACCCGGAACCGGCAGGCGGGCGAGCGAGTAGGCGAACGGCACACCGAGCAACAGCGACAACCCCGTGCTGCCGATCGCGACGATCAGGCTGTTGACCAGGAAGTGGGTGAAGTCGAGCTCGCCGAACACTTTCGCGTAGTTGGCGAGGGTCGGTGAGAACGTCAGCTGCGGTGTCGACGTGAAGATCGCCGCCGGAGTCTTGAACGAGTTGACCGCCACCGTGATCACGGGAACGAGCACCCAGACGA
>NZ_JBFRFA010000101.1:0-459 GCF_052114585.1 Pedococcus sp. 2YAF34 | reverse complement strand
GACCTGCAGGCCGTGCTTGTCCGCGATGGCCATCAGCTGGTCCATCTTCGCCGGGTGCCCGTACAGGTGGACCGGCATGATCCCGACCGTCCTCTCCGTGACCGCGGCCTCGACCGCAGCCGGGTCCAGGCAGAAGTCGTCGGCCGAGATGTCCGCGAACACCGGGGTCGCCCCCGTCAGCGCGACCGAGTTGGCCGTCGCCGCGAACGTGAACGACGGCACGATCACCTCGTCACCCGCCTTGACCCCGGAGGACAGCAGCCCGAGGTGCTGACCCGAGGTGCCGGAGTTGACCGCGACACACGCCCGCCCGAGGCCGAAGTGCGCGGAGAACTCCTCCTCGAAGGCCTTGACCTCCGGGCCCTGGGCAAGCATGCCGCTGCGCAGGACGCGGTCGACCGCCTCACGCTCCTCGTCGCCGACCAGCGGCTTGGCAGGGGGAATGAACTCGGTCATGGT
>NZ_JBFRFA010000100.1:0-464 GCF_052114585.1 Pedococcus sp. 2YAF34 | reverse complement strand
GCTCCGGCGAGAGCGGGTCTTCGAGGGCGGCCGCGAGGTTCGCGCGGTACTGGCTCTCCTTCACGGAGAACGGGATGGGGATCTGGCCGCGAGCCACCGCCCACTTCAGGCAGATGAGGGCCGGATGCACGCCGTGCTCCCGCGCGATCCGCACCACGGTGGGGTCTTCGATATCGACGATGTCCCCATCCGTTCGATCCCGCTCGGGTCGCGACGGCGATCCGAGCGGCGAATACCCGACCGGCTGGATGTCGTGGTCGAGGCAGAAACGGAAGAGCTCGGGTTGCTGGAACGTCGGATGGAGTTCCATTTCGTTGAGCGCCGGAGCAATGGATGCGTCGCGGAGGATGAGCTCGAGCTTGGGGATCGTGACGTTGGAGGTGCCGAGATGCCGGATCACGCCTTCATCCACGAGTCCTTCCAGTGCGCGCCAGGTCGCCATGTAGTCGTCGTGGATGTAGGGG
>NZ_JBFRFA010000099.1:0-465 GCF_052114585.1 Pedococcus sp. 2YAF34 | reverse complement strand
ACCCTGGTCATGCTGGCCATGGCCCTCGTCTTCGTCATCCTCCTCGGAGAGATCGACCTGTCGGCAGGTGTGACCTCCGGTGTCGCGATGTCGATCTTCGTCGTCCTCTCCGATCCGGGCGGACTGGCCATGAACTGGATCCTCGCACTGGTCATCGCCCTCGTCGCGGGTGCGGCGATCGGCTTCTTCATAGGTTTCTTCGTCGCAAAAGTCGGGGTGCCATCATTCGTGGTGACGCTGGGCCTGTTCCTCGGATTGCAGGGCCTCCAGCTGATCATCATCGGAGCCGGTGGTCTCTACCGCATCCAGCAGGATGAGGTTCTCGCGATCCAGAACAGCAACATGCCTCCCTGGGCCGGCTGGACCCTGCTGGTGATCATCCTCATCATCACGGCGGCGCAGGCGTTCATCGACCGTCGCCGGCGCGCGCGGGCCGGCGTACCCAGCCGCACCATCGTCCTGCTC
>NZ_JBFRFA010000098.1:0-474 GCF_052114585.1 Pedococcus sp. 2YAF34 | reverse complement strand
ACCTGGAACGCATCCACGGTTTCGAGACCACGGTCGTCGAGGTGGACTCGACGGGACTCGTCGACCCGGCCGCCTTCGCGGCCGCCCTCCGCGACGACACGACACTCGCCAGCGTGATGCTCGCGAACAACGAGGTCGGCACGGTGCAGCCGGTGGCCGAGTTGGCGGCGATCGCGCATGCACGCGGGGTGCCCTTTCACACGGATGCGGTGCAGGCCGCGGGCTGGCTCGACCTCGACGTCGCGTCGCTCGGGGTCGATGCGCTCAGCATCTCCGGGCACAAGCTGGGGGCGCCGAAAGGGATCGGCGCGCTGTTCGTGCGGGGGCGGATTCCGCTCGAGCCGGTCATCCACGGCGGCGGCCAGGAACGCGGGCGACGGTCGGGCACGGAGAACGTTGCCGGTGCGGTGGGGCTGGCGGCGGCGATCCGGCTCAGCGAGGCGGGGAGGAAGGAGCGGGCGGATGCTGCGGCTG
>NZ_JBFRFA010000097.1:0-480 GCF_052114585.1 Pedococcus sp. 2YAF34 | reverse complement strand
CCGGAAACTGCGAAACGCTGATTTCGCTGTGGTCGATTTCGTCGCCGATCAGGTGCAATTCACCCAGGCGCGCGCGTTCACGTTTACCGTACAGGTAGGCAATCGCCAGGATCGCCACTACGCCAGCGAGCATCGCCGGGATCATCGGCACGAAGATGTCCGACGGGTCGACATGCAATGCACTGGCGGCACGCGCGGTCGGGCCGCCCCACGGGGTCATGTTCATCACACCACCGGCGAGGATGATCAGGCCGGCCATGATCCGCGGGCTCATGCCGATGCGGCTGTACAGCGGCAGCATGGCGGCTACGCAGATCATGTAAGTCGTGGCGCCGTCACCGTCCATGGACACCACCAGGGCCAGCACCGCGGTGCCGATGGATACCTTCAGCGGGTCGCCCTTGACCAGTTTGAGGATCTTGCGCACAGCCGGGTCAAACAGGCCTGAGTCGATCATCAGGGCGAAGTAGAGGATGGCGA
>NZ_JBFRFA010000096.1:0-495 GCF_052114585.1 Pedococcus sp. 2YAF34 | reverse complement strand
ACCTCGGGCAGGTCGGGGTCGTACGGCAGGGCGACGACGCTGCCGTCGACATAGCTGGAGACCAGGTAGCGGTTCACGTCGACGTTGGCGCAGACGAGGTGCACGTCGAGATCGTCGGCGAGCGCTGCGGCCTGCTCGAGCACCGAGGTCGGCTGCCCGGGGACGACGGCGACGATGATCCCGCCGCGCTGCTCGTTGCTGTATGCGCTCATGACGGCCTCCCCTGTGCGTACCTCCGGCGTGCGCCGCTGGGTCAAGTGTGTCAAACCCGGCCCCCTGAGCAAAGCAGGCGGCGTCCGGGGTGTTGACATGCGTTCGCGACGGTCGTATCGTTGTAATCAACGCATTGGTTGATAAAGGAATTGGTTGATCATTATGACGACTGACGACGAGCACCTCGACCGGGCATTCCTCGCCCTGGCCGACCCGGTGCGTCGCGCGATCATCGCCCGCCTCTCCCGGGGCGAAGCGACGGTCAACGAACTGGCGGAGCCG
>NZ_JBFRFA010000095.1:0-498 GCF_052114585.1 Pedococcus sp. 2YAF34 | reverse complement strand
CCTTCCCACGGCGCGCAACGTGCCGATCGTCCATTTCGGTGTCGGCACCGGCGAACTGCTGAAGGCGATGCACGAGATCGGCGCCGATGTTGTCGGTGTCGACTACCGGGTGCCGCTCGATGAGGCCAGCAGGCGTCTCGGCCACGTCGTGCCGGTGCAGGGCAACGTCGACCCCGCGATGCTCGACGCTCCCTGGCCCGTTCTCGAAGCGCACGTGCTCGACGTCATCGGGCGCGGTGCGAGTGCGCCGTCGCACGTGCTCAACCTGGGACACGGTGTTCCGCCCGAGACCGATCCGGCGGTGCTGACCCGTCTCGTGGAGTTCGTCCATGGCCTCTGAGGCGACTGGGGCTGACGCCGGGGCTGACGCTGGCGCCGAGCCGCAGCGCGACGATCTCCGCCACGCGATCGACGCACCGGCCACGCGCGTGGTCGTCGTCGGCGGCGGGATCGCCGGGCTGGTGGTGGCGCGCGAGTGCGCACGGCCCGGATTCGACG
>NZ_JBFRFA010000094.1:0-510 GCF_052114585.1 Pedococcus sp. 2YAF34 | reverse complement strand
GCCTCGCGACGGCGAAGACCAGCCACTCGTGGGCGCGGTTCTCGTCGGCGTAGCTGTTGTCCGCATCCACCGCCACCTGCTGCTCGCCGCTGACCACCAGGACCGCGGCACGCAGGAGGACGAGCGGCCAGAGCGCCGCGATCTCCGCGTCCGTCAGCGGGAGCTGCGCGTCGAACGCGGCCACGGTCTCCAGCGCGCGAAGGGGGTCGCCCGGAACATGGTGAAGTGCGGATGCGACGGCGACCGCGAGCTCGGCGACGAGCCAGCCGCGCGAGACATCGCCGAAGTCGATCACCCCGGCCGGCGCCGCCGTGCCGTCGCCGGTGAGCACGATGTTGTCGTCGGTCACATCGCCGTGGATCACGCCGGTGCGCAGGTCGTCGCGCAGCGGTGCGAGGCGGGCGAGCGCATCCCGCGTGGTCTCCTCGACGAGGCGGCGGCGCGCGGGCTGCGCGACATGGCCGGCCAGCAGGTCGACCACCTCGCCGGCGATCCGCAGGTCCCATTGGG
>NZ_JBFRFA010000093.1:0-521 GCF_052114585.1 Pedococcus sp. 2YAF34 | reverse complement strand
GATGTACTCGAAAGGGTCGGCCGCATCGGCGCGATCGAACTCGACCTCGACCACGAGCCGGTTCCCGCCGACCAGGTCGTGACCGGCTCGCCGGCGACCGGTTCGCGCACCCTGGGCACGTTCGACGGACTCGAGGTCGGCGTCTGGGAGATGACGCCCGGGGCGATGAGCGACGTCGAGGCCGACGAGCTGTTCGTTGTGGTGTCAGGGCGCGCGACGGTCGAATTCGTCGACACGGGCGCGTGGCTGCTGCTCGGACCCGGGGATGTGGTGCAGCTGCACGCGGGATCGCGCACGATCTGGACGGTGACCGAGACGCTGCGCAAGGTGTACCTGGGCTGAGGCGCTGGGCTGCTGAGGCGCTGGGCTGCCAAAACGCCCGAAAGGTGCAAAGAGTGCCCTATTCGCGGCCCGTTCATCACTTGTGGCACCTTTCGGGCGGAGCGCTTTCCACAGATCGGCCGCAAGCTCCCTCCTGGCAGAACGCGGACGACACACTGGACGAATGCGCCCACCGCTCG
>NZ_JBFRFA010000092.1:0-524 GCF_052114585.1 Pedococcus sp. 2YAF34 | reverse complement strand
GCTCGAACAGTGGGTACTTGCCCTGGCCGAGCGGTCCCCACGCTTCGATGTGGATCCCGTGCTCGCGGGCGAACGCGGTCACCTCGGGCTGCTGGTGGGCGGGGTGCAGCTCGATCTGGTTGACGGCCGGCACGACGTCGGTCTCGGCGAGCAGTCTCTCCAGGTACGGCACGAGGAAGTTCGACACGCCGATGGCACGGGCGCGGCCGGTCGCGGCGATCGCCTCGAGCGACTTCCACGCCTGCACGTRGGTGTCGCGCTGCGGGGTCGGCCAGTGGATGAGGTACAGGTCGACGTAGTCGAGCCCGAGCTTCTCGAGGCTTTCGTCGAAGGCGGCCTGCGCATCCGTCTGCCGGTCGTTCCACAGCTTGGTCGTGATGAACAGCTCGTCCCGCGCGATCCCCGAGGCGGCGATCGCCTCGCCAACGCCCTGCTCGTTGCCGTAGATCGCCGCGGTGTCGATGTGGCGGTACCCGACCTCGAGCGCATCCGTCACGATCCGCGTCGTCTCCGCGGGGTCGACG
>NZ_JBFRFA010000091.1:0-533 GCF_052114585.1 Pedococcus sp. 2YAF34 | reverse complement strand
ATGCTGTACTGCAACGACTTCGTGAACCGCCGCACATAGAAGCTGATCGAGCCGATCAGGCCGGGGAGCACGACGAGTAGGAGCCACAGCCTGCCGGTCGCCGCCCCCGTCACCAGTCCGGCGCCGACGAGCAGCAGGAAGATGGTGAACCCGCTCAGCACGATCGACCCGATCAGGCGGAGCGGCGGGATCTTCACGACGGACTCGGGCGGTGCGAGGTCCGGGCTCAGCTCGGGCGCCAAAAACTCGTTCACCCTCTGGTTGAGCACGTCGGCGACCCCGGCGACCCCGGCCGGGCGCGCACCCTGCGGGACCTGCTCTGCCGCCTTCGCACCTGACGCGAGGCGCAGAATGTCGCCACGGAGCCCATCCGCCAGCTGCGACGACAGGTACGAGAGCTGCACGTTCGCGTCGTGCCCGGCCACGCTGACTTCGAGCTTCGCCGCACCGAAGATGCGCGCGATCACCGGCCGCACGACGTTGATGCCCTGGATGCGGTCGAGCCGCGCCTTGCGCTGCGTTCGGAACAGGAT
>NZ_JBFRFA010000090.1:0-552 GCF_052114585.1 Pedococcus sp. 2YAF34 | reverse complement strand
CCGAGGAACTCGGCGAAGATCGACCAGCGCAGGTTGCGCCGTGCGATCGAGGACCCGATCGAATGCCACTGACCGGTGTCTTCAGGGTTCCAGCCGTCGATCCAGCGTCGAGGGCGTCGGATGAGCGGTGCGCCGGTCGACGCGTCCGCTTCGGCAGTCGCCGCCCCAGAGGCGATGGTCTGGTCGTCGGTGATCGTCGAGGTGGGGGATGGAGCGTTCACAGGGTGCCTCCAGACAGCGTGGTGGTACTGGGCTCGGGAAGAGGGATGGTTCCGGCGTCGTCGAAGCGCCGTAGGACGAGGTCGACGAGTTCGGCGGGGACCGGCGCGCCGTCGACGAGGAGCGGAGCGCTCGTCAGGTCGGCACCTGCCGCCTGTGCGAGCGAGGCGAAATAGCCGGGCGCCAGCAGGTAGCTCGCGACCACGACCCGACCCGACGCCGACGCGCGTGCGGCCACGACCGCATCCGGTACCCGCGGTTCGGCCGCGGAGATGAACGAGACCATGACCGGGCGCCGCAGCAATCCGGCCAGCAGATGGCCCATGACGTGGC
>NZ_JBFRFA010000089.1:0-559 GCF_052114585.1 Pedococcus sp. 2YAF34 | reverse complement strand
ATGCCGACCGAGCGACCACTGCGACTGCTGATGGAGGCGCAGCTGGATGCCGACATCGTGCCGGCTGACGCGCTCGCAGGTGCCGCGATCGCCGGCGCAGCGCTCGCCGTGGGGGCGGAGACGTACGACGCCCTGATCGTCCCGGGCAGCGCTTTCCTGCCCGAGCACGTCGCCCGCGAACTGCTGCGTCTCGACGACGCGGGGGTTCCCGTGGTCTTCGTCGGCTCGGTTCCCGAGATCGTCGGCCCTGACACGACCGCACTGCAGGAGCGGTTCCGTCCTGTGCCGCAGCGCGGGCTGGTCGACGCCGTCGCGGGCATGACCGACCGGGCGGTGCGCATCCGTCGCCCATCGCCGTCGCTGCGTGCGCTTCGCATCGACCACGGTGACGCGGATGTCGTGATGCTGGTGAACGAGTCGGTCTCCGAGTCCGTGCGCACGGCGGTGACGATCCCGCGTGCCGGGTCGGCGGTCTCGCTCGACGCCTTCACCGGCGCGCTGACGGCGATGCCCAGCGAGCGCGGATCGCATCGCACGACCGTCGAGATCGAGCTAGTGC
>NZ_JBFRFA010000088.1:0-560 GCF_052114585.1 Pedococcus sp. 2YAF34 | reverse complement strand
CTGATCACCGGCAACGTCGTCACCCAGGCGAACATCGACGCCGGCGCACTGCTCAACGCGCCGAGCGCGACCGTCGCGGTCGTCGCCACGGCCACCAACGGCGTCACCGCCAAGGGCGGCTCCGTCAACGGCGGCCTCGGCACCGTCTCCAACGCCAACCCGGCGGCCACCGACAACGCACGCACCTTCGCCCGGATGCTCGGAGCAGCACACGGCGCGACCGCCACCACCCCGGGCGCCGCCTCCATCTCGGTGCAGGCGACCAGCGGCGACACGTCGACCGCCCTCATCAGCGACACGAGCGGGGCGGGCGTCGCGATCTCCAACGCGGGAGCCACCGCCACGACGACGACCACGGTCGAGACGGACTTCGCCTCCGCCGGCGCACCGATCGCGACCGTCGGCAACATCACCATCGGAGTCGCCTCCAACCCCGTCTCCATCTCGTCGGCGCTCAGCACCTCGGTGGGCATCCTGCTCAACATCAGCTCCAACAACGCGAGGGTCGTCACCAACCCGACCGTCACCCTCACCATCGCGGCAGGCGCCCAGGTCTTCGC
>NZ_JBFRFA010000087.1:0-578 GCF_052114585.1 Pedococcus sp. 2YAF34 | reverse complement strand
AGGCTACCCTTACCTGAGCACGCCTCCCCGCACCGCCCTCCCCGACCCGCCCGATCGGAGCACGATGAGTCGACCGCGCCCGATCACGCCGCGCCACCCGCACGTGCTGCTGCTCGAGGTCGTGCGCAGTGAGCGGATCAGCCCGAACTTCCAGCGGGTGACCGTCGGCGGCGCGGCGCTCGACCTGTTCGAGCCGATGGGCCGCGACCAGTGGTTCCGTCTCTTCATCCCGCATCGCCCCGACGAGAAGCCGGCGCTTCCCGCATCCGCCGGCGCGCGCTGGTGGCCGCAGGTGCTCGCTATGCCCGAGGCGCGACGGCCGTTCGTGCGCAACTACACCGTGGCCGGCCATCGCGCCGCCGACCGGGAGCTCGACATCGACTTCGTGCTCCACGAGAGCCCGGGCGGCCATGACGCAGCAGCGGGCCGGCCCAGCACGGCGCCGAGCATGTCCCCGTACGGTGTCGCGTCCGACTGGGCCACCGAGGCGGTGCCAGGTCGCCTCGTGGGCCTGCTCGACCAGGGCGTCATGTGGAACCCGCCCGCCGACACGCAGCACATCCTGGTCGCGACAGACG
>NZ_JBFRFA010000086.1:0-581 GCF_052114585.1 Pedococcus sp. 2YAF34 | reverse complement strand
CGCCCCGGCTGCCGCCCCCGCGGCCCCGGCAGCGGCGACGCCTGCCCCCGCAGCCCCCGCTGCCAAGGCAGCGCCCGCCCCGGCGGCCCCCGCGCCCCGTACGGCGCCTGCCCCGGCGGCTCCCGCGCCTGCCGCCCCCGCTGCCCGGTCGGACGTCCAGTCCGCCCGCGACGGTGGCAAGCAGACCTCGGGCGTCCCGGCGTCCCCGCGACCCGGCAACGCGCCGCGTCCTGCGGGTCCCGGCGGTTCCGGTGCGCCGCGTCCCGGCGCCCCCCGCCCCGGCAACAACCCGTTCGCGCCCTCGCAGGGCATGCGCACGGGTCGTGACGGTGGCCGTGAGGGTGGCTCGCGTGAGCCCGCCCGCCCCGGCAACAACCCGTTCGCGCCCTCCCAGGGCATGCCGCGCCCGCAGAGCCGTCCCGGTGGCCCCGGTGCTGCCGGCCCGCGCCCCGGCGGCACGGCCGGCCCGGGTGGACCCCGTCCCGGTGGTCCCCGCCCGAGCCCCGGCATGATGCCCGACCGCAGCGCGGTCGGCCGTCCCGGTGAGCGTCCCGCGCGTGGCGGCGGCCGTGGCCCCGGTG
>NZ_JBFRFA010000085.1:0-588 GCF_052114585.1 Pedococcus sp. 2YAF34 | reverse complement strand
CTTCGGCCGTCAGGGAATCCGATTTGCGGATGGGCAGCAGCAGCAACGTCAGGAGCGGCCCCGCGATCAGGGCGAGGGCGAACCCGTAGACCCGGCGGCGAACACTGAGCGCGCCACGCTGCCGGAATTTCGGCAGCCCGCGCCCGCCCGCCGCCGCGTGCGACACGATGTGCACGTCGATGTCGGCGGATTCGCGGATGACCGTCGACCCGACGCCCGACCCGGTGAGCAGCGCGGTCAGCCGGCTGCGGCGGGAGACTCCGATGACCAGCTGTGTCGCGTTGCTGGCGCGGGCGAACGCGACCAGGGCCTCCGGGATGTCGGTCCCGACCACCTGGTGGTAGGTGCCGCCGAGCTCCTCGACGAGCTTGCGCTGCGCCGCCAGCGCCGCCGGGTCCGACTCCCGCAGCCCGTCCTGGCTCGCGACATGCACCGCGAGCAGGTCGCCGCTGCCCGACCGGGCCGCGACCCGCGCACCTCGGCGCAGCAGCGTCTCGCCCTCGGGACCTCCGGTGAGCGCCACGACGACGCGTTCCCGCGCCTCCCACTTCTCTTCGATGCCGTGCTCGGCGCGGTAGCGCTGCAGCG
>NZ_JBFRFA010000084.1:0-593 GCF_052114585.1 Pedococcus sp. 2YAF34 | reverse complement strand
CGACATCGGAGAACGGTGCCGCGGCGCCCAGCCGGTGCTCGGCCTCGCCCGCGCCGCGCACGTCGTGGCTGAACGACACGGGGAGGCCGATCAGCGACTCGAGGCGGTCGCGGAACGGCACATCCACCCAGTTGAGGTTCTCGGCGAGGATGCCGACCCCGGTCTCTTCGTCGACGTGCCCGGGGACCAGGAGGCCCGCGGCGAGCGGGACGACATCCGGATGCTCGGAGACGAAGCGTTCCGCGGTTGCTGCGGCCGCTGCGAGCACGGCGTCGGCGGTGCGCTCGCCGTCGTGCGGCGTCGGGATGCGCTCCAGTGCCCGGATCGCTCCTGAGTCGTCGATCAGGGCGGCCTTCATGTCCGTTCCGCCCACGTCGAAGGCGAGCACGGCGCTGCCCGACCCGAGGGAGACACCGCTGGTCGTGACGGCTGCTGGCGACGACGGATCGTTCACGAGTCGAGTATGACGGAGCGCGTCAGGTTGCGGGGAGCGTCGGGGTCGAGGCCGGCGGACCTGGCTCGCTCGAGGGCGACCCGCTGAGCGCGGACCAGGTCGGCCATGCCGTCGATGGTGCGGTGCTCGAAGTGAGCGC
>NZ_JBFRFA010000083.1:0-638 GCF_052114585.1 Pedococcus sp. 2YAF34 | reverse complement strand
GTCTCGCCGACGGCGCGCTCGCGCTCGATCTCACGGTTGGCTTCGGTGCGCTTGCGGTAGTTCGCGTACTCGGCGGTCACCCGCTGGAGGTCGGCGAGCCGTTCGGCGGCCAGCTGGTCGGCCGTCGACTGCCCGGACAGCACATCCAGGTCCTCGTCCGTCAGGAACGCGTCGAACGCGGCGGCCCCGTCGGAGTCGGTGTCGGACGGCCCGACGTCGACCAGCTCTTCGTGGGCCAGGTCGGGGCCGGAGGAGTCACCCTCCGACCCGCCCTCCGGGTGCCGAACCTTTCCGGTCTCGGGATCGATCCGCCGCTTGTCGCGGATGATCGGCTCCTCGTTTTCGTCGGGCTGGTCCCCTGCGGGACCTTTCGGCGTGTGAGGCATGACTACTTGGTCTCCTCGTCTTCGACCACCTCGGCGTCGACGACATCCTCATCGGAGGTCGTCTCGGCTGCGGGCTCCTCGGCGGGAGCGGCGGCCTCGGCCTGGCTGGACGCGTAGATCGCCTCGCCGAGCTTCTGCTGGCTGGAGTTGAGCTTGTCGTACGCCGTCTTCACCGCGTCCTCGTCGTCTCCGGCGAGCGCGGTCTTCAGCGCGTCGACATCGCCCTGGACCTCGGTCTTGACGTCCTCGGGC
>NZ_JBFRFA010000082.1:0-667 GCF_052114585.1 Pedococcus sp. 2YAF34 | reverse complement strand
CCGCGGTCGATGCCGTCGTGGTGGGCGGTGCACAGGGAGATCTGGTTGTGCAGGTCGGTGGTGCCGCCGTCGGCCCACGCGTGGAGGTGGTGGACCTCGGTGAAGGCGGTGGTGGTGCAGCCGGGGAACCGGCAGCCGCGGTCGCGGTCGGTGATGAGGCGTCGGGTGCGTTCGGGCAGGATCCGCATCGCCCGTCCGACGGACACGGGGGTGCCGTCGGTCTCCCACACGGGCTGGACCACACCGTCGCTGATGAACCGGCCGAGCAGCCGCAGCGGGATCGCGTGCCCACCGGTCGCCCAGGCGCCTTCGGTGTCCAGGTGCAGGTAGACCCGGTAGTGCGCGGCACGGGAGGTGGACTCGATGGTGGCGAGGGAGCGGGTGGCCATCTCCTCCAACGCATCGGCATACGTCGGCAACCCCGCGTGCCGCTCTTCCACACGCGTGACTGCGGCATCATCGCGGCGACGGGTGAACAGGGCGTCCTTGGCTTCCTTGACGGCCTGTTCGACCAGGGTGCCGATGGTGGCCGGGGCGGAGTACCGCAGCTGGAACCGGCCGTCCGCGTCGTAGCTCATCGACAGCTCCGGCTTCGCGCACGCCCTCCGCTCCGATGCAGAACCGCGGGCAGTCTCCTGCTCCTGCTCGACGGCTGCGCGTGGGTCCA
>NZ_JBFRFA010000081.1:0-715 GCF_052114585.1 Pedococcus sp. 2YAF34 | reverse complement strand
CGAAGAACATGACGTCGGGCGAAGGCGGAATCGTCACGACCGGCAGCGACGAGGTCGCCCGCCGGCTGCGCCTGCTGCGCAACCAGGGCATGGAGAAGCAGTACGAGAACGAGATCGTGGGCTTCAACGCGCGCATGACGAACCTCCACGCCGCAATCGGCCGGGTGCAGCTGACGAAGATCGACGGCTGGACGCAGCAGCGCCAGGCGAACGCGGCCTTCTTCGACGCCGAGCTCGACGGAGTCGTCACCCCGCCCGTCGCTTCCGACGCGACCCACGTCTACCACCAGTACACGATCCGCGTGCAGGAGGACCGCGACGGCCTCGCGCAGGCGCTGCGTGACGAGTACGCCATCGGCAGCGGTGTGTACTACCCGATCCCGAACCACCGCCTCCCCTCGTTCCAGCGCACGGAGGACCTGCCCGAGACCGAGCGCGCCGCATCCGAGGTGCTCTCGCTCCCCGTTCACCCGTCGCTCTCCCGCGCCGACCTCGAGCGCATCGTGACCGCGGTCAACACGCTCGCGAAGGCGGGTTCGTGATGACGGAACTCCGCATCGGCCTGGTCGGCCTGGGAATGATGGGCCGGCACCACGCGCGGGTGATCCGCGAGACCGACGGTGTCGTACTCGCCGGCGTCGCAGACGCGATGGGCGACCCGCACCGCGTCGCGGGAGACCTCGACGTCTCCGCGTCGATCGAGGACCTCATCGCG
>NZ_JBFRFA010000080.1:0-716 GCF_052114585.1 Pedococcus sp. 2YAF34 | reverse complement strand
CTACATCCCCTTCGTCTACTAACCGAGACTCAGTTCCCTGAGGGGGGCGAATCCGCGTCTCCGAGCTCTTGGCCAGTTGCCCATGCGATGGCATCGGATTGTTTGGCGAGGGCGAAGATCTTGAGCTCGCCGGGAAAGAGGAATGCCAGAAGGTGAATCGCCTCCGCGAGGCCGGAATGATCCGTCACCAGCGCGACACGACCCCAGGTCTCGTGCGGCATCCCCTCGAGCATCACGTCTTGCCACATCGCCCCGAGCGAATATCGGTCGAAGTCATCGCCGAGCACATAGACCAGGTTCACCGTCGCATGCTCCGCAGCCGCTGCCGCGATGGCGGGGTCGAACACGGTCCGGTAGTCCTCCGCCGTGATGACGCCGGATGCCTGGAAGCCCAGGGTGCCGGTGGGCAGGTCAGGAATCGCTGTGATCGTCATAGCTCAATTGTGCGCGTACCGGGTGCGATTCATCGGATGTCGAGGCGCTTGATGAGGATGGCAGCCGCGAGGGCCAGTGCGACGCCGGTCAGCACGAGGACCGCGAGGGCTCCAGTTGATGGCCCGGAACTGAGTTGATCGTCCCCGACCGCCCAGTAGAAAAGGGAGACCCCACGTATCGAACGGATCCATCCCACTACCGGCGCAAGCGAACTGACGAGGTAAGAGGCCGCAGCGATCGCCGACGTGAGGCCGAGCGCCAGGCCGCGACTTCCGCTCGCC
>NZ_JBFRFA010000079.1:0-776 GCF_052114585.1 Pedococcus sp. 2YAF34 | reverse complement strand
GTCGACCGGGACGAGGTCCTGCTCGACATCGGCTACAAGACCGAGGGTGTCATCCCCTCGCGCGAGCTCTCCATCAAGCACGACGTCGACCCCTCTGAGGTCGTCAGCGTCGGCGACGAGGTCGAGGCCCTGGTCCTCCAGAAGGAGGATCAGGAAGGCCGTCTGATCCTGTCCAAGAAGCGCGCGGCGTTTGAGCGCGCCTACGACGTGCTCTACGCACTCATGGAGGAGGACGGCGTTGTCACCGGCACCGTCATCGAGGTCGTCAAGGGTGGCCTCATCCTCGACATCGGCCTGCGTGGCTTCCTCCCCGCGTCCCTCGTCGAGATGCGTCGCGTCCGCGACCTCCAGCCCTACGTGGGCAAGGAGATCGAGGCCAAGATCATCGAGCTCGACAAGAACCGCAACAACGTGGTCCTGTCGCGCCGCGCCTGGCTCGAGCAGACCCAGTCCGAGGTGCGCACCACGTTCCTCAAGGAGCTCCAGAAGGGGCAGGTCCGCTCCGGCGTCGTCTCCTCGATCGTCAACTTCGGTGCCTTCGTTGACGTCGGCGGCGTCGACGGCCTCGTCCACGTCTCCGAGCTGTCCTGGAAGCACATCGACCACCCGTCCGAGGTCGTCGAGGTGGGCCAGGAGGTCACCGTCGAGGTCCTCGACGTCGACATGGACCGCGAGCGTGTCTCCCTGTCGCTCAAGGCGACGCAGGAGGACCCGTGGCAGCACTTCGCCCGGACCCACGCGATCGGTCAGGTCGTCCCGGGCAAGGTCACCAAGCT
>NZ_JBFRFA010000078.1:0-966 GCF_052114585.1 Pedococcus sp. 2YAF34 | reverse complement strand
TAGGCGCGGGCGTAGCCCCACCCGTCGGCCAGGGTGCGGTGAAAGCGTTCGATCTTGCCGTTGGTCTGTGGCCGTCGGGGCCTGGTGCGGGTGTGGCGGATGCCGAGTTCGGCGCAGGTGTCGCGCCACAGGTGGGACACGTACGGGGAGCCGTTGTCCGACAGCACCCGTTCGGTGGTGATGCCGCGGGCAGCGAACCAGGCCACTGCCCGGCGCAGGACTGCGGTTGCGGTGGTGGCGGTCTCGTCGTCGTGGACCTCGGCGTACCCGACCCGGGAGTGGTCGTCGATGACGGTGTGCACGAACGCGTGCCCGAGCAGGGGTCCGCGGTTCTTGCCCTTGCGCCGGGTGGGGTCGGTGCCGGCACGGTTCCGGTTGCCCTGGGCGCGGCCGACGAACCGCCATCCGCCACCGTCGGGGATGTTGCCGAGCTTCTTGACGTCCACGTGCAACAACGCGCCCGGGTGATCGTGCTCGTACCTGCGTACCGGTTCGCYGGTGGCCCGGTCGACGTGGGACAGCCGGTTGAGCCGACACCGGACCAACACCCGGTGCGCAGTCGAGGGCGCGACACCGGTCAGGGCGGCCAGCTGGACCGGCCCGAGGCGTTTGCGCAGCCGTAGGGCCACGATCCGTTTCGTGACGGTCGGGCAGGTCTTGGCCGGCATCGAGTGCGGCCTGCTCGACCGGTCGGTCATCGGCAGCCCGGCGGCGTACCGCTCGGACCAGCGCTTCACCGTTGGCCAGGAGCATTGGAACCGTGCGGCGACCTCGGCGATCGGGACGCCTTGGTCGATGACCAGTCGGGCCACTCGAAGTCGGGCGCGAGGAGTCAGTGCAGCGTTAGCGTGGGACACGAGGGCCTCCTGTTTGGCGAAGTGAACCTTCAGCAGTTCCACTCCACCGCGGGAGGCCCTCCCACGTCATCCCCTCAGATCGAGGAGTCGCACTCCCTCAACCAACCTG
>NZ_JBFRFA010000077.1:0-1019 GCF_052114585.1 Pedococcus sp. 2YAF34 | reverse complement strand
GGGGACTTCATCAGGTAGGACGACGCGGACAGCAGCGCGCCGCCGATGCCGCGGTCCTTGGCGATCTTCGCGGCGCGGATGGCGTCGATGATGATGCCGGCCGAGTTCGGGGAGTCCCAGACCTCGAGCTTGTACTCCAGGTTCAGCGGCACGTCGCCGAACGCGCGGCCCTCCAGGCGCACGTAGGCCCACTTGCGGTCGTCGAGCCACTGGACGTAGTCCGAGGGGCCGATGTGGACGTTCTTGTCCTCGATCTTGCCGGCCAGCGGACCGGTCAGGTTCGAGGTGACGGCCTGGGTCTTGGAGACCTTCTTGGACTCCAGGCGGTCGCGCTCGAGCATGTTCTTGAAGTCCATGTTGCCGCCGACGTTGAGCTGGTAGGTGCGGTCCAGGGTGACCCCGCGGTCCTCGAACAGCTTGGCCATGACCCGRTGGGTGATGGTCGCCCCGACCTGGGACTTGATGTCGTCACCGATGACCGGGACCCCGGCGGCCTCGAACTTCGCGGCCCACTCGGGGTCGGAGGCGATGAACACCGGCAGGGCGTTGACGAACGCGACCCCGGCGTCGATGGCGCACTGGGCGTAGTAYTTGTCCGCCACCTCGGACCCGACGGGCAGGTAGGAGACCAGGACGTCGACCTGCTTGTCCTTGAGGACCTGGACGATGTCCACCGGCTCGGCGTCGGACTCCTCGATGGTCAGGCGGTAGTACTTGCCSAGSCCGTCGTTGGTGACACCGCGCTGCACGGTGACCCCGGTCGGGGGCACATCGGCGATCTTGATCGTGTTGTTCTCCGAGGCGTTGATCGCCTCGGACAGGTCGAACCCGACCTTCTTGGCGTCCACGTCGAACGCGGCGACGAACTCCACGTCGCTGACGTGGTAGTCACCGAGCTGCACGTGCATCAGACCCGGGACGGTGCCCGAGGGGTCAGCGTCCTTGTAGTACTCGACTCCCTGCACCAGCGAGCTGGCGCAGTTGCCGACGCCGACGATGGCGACACGCACGGATCCCAT
>NZ_JBFRFA010000076.1:0-1214 GCF_052114585.1 Pedococcus sp. 2YAF34 | reverse complement strand
GCGCCAGCGTTGGCCGCAGCCTCGGCGTCGGCCTTGGTGGCCTCCTCGACCTGGGCCTTGTGGGCCTCCCAGCGGGCGTGGGCCTCGGCGTACTGCTTCTCCCACTTCTCGCGCTGGGTCTCGTAGCCCTCGAGCCACTCGTTGGTCTCGGGGTCGAAGCCCTCGGGGTACTTGTAGTTGCCCTGCTCGTCGTACTCCGCGGCCATGCCGTAGAGGGTCGGGTCGAACTCGGCGACGGGCGCGCTGTCGTCGTTGGCCTGCTTGAGGCTCAGCGAGATCCGGCGACGCTCGAGGTCGATGTCGATGACCTTGACGAAGATGTCGGAACCGACCGTGACGACCTGCTCCGGCAGCTCCACGTGGCGCTCGGCCAGCTCGGAGATGTGGACCAGGCCCTCGAKGCCGTCGTCGACGCGCACGAACGCACCGAACGGGACGAGCTTGGTGACCTTGCCCGGGACGACCTGACCGATCGCGTGGGTCCGGGCGAAGTGCTGCCACGGGTCCTCCTGCGTCGCCTTGAGCGACAGGGAGACACGCTCGCGGTCCATGTCGACGTCGAGSACCTCGACGGTGACCTCCTGGCCCACCTCGACGACCTCGGACGGGTGGTCGATGTGCTTCCAGGACAGCTCGGAGACGTGGACGAGGCCGTCGACCCCGCCGAGGTCCACGAACGCACCGAAGTTGACGATCGAGGACACGACGCCGGAGCGGACCTGCCCCTTCTGGAGCTCCTTGAGGAACGTGGTGCGGACCTCGGACTGGGTCTGCTCGAGCCAGGCGCGGCGCGACAGGACCACGTTGTTGCGGTTCTTGTCGAGCTCGATGATCTTGGCCTCGATCTCCTTGCCCACGTAGGGCTGGAGGTCGCGGACGCGACGCATCTCGACGAGAGACGCGGGGAGGAAGCCACGCAGGCCGATGTCGAGGATGAGACCACCCTTGACGACCTCGATGACGGTGCCGGTGACGACGCCGTCCTCTTCCTTGATCTTCTCGATCGTGCCCCAGGCGCGCTCGTACTGCGCGCGCTTCTTGGACAGGATCAGGCGACCTTCCTTGTCCTCCTTCTGGAGGACCAGGGCCTCGACCTCGTCGCCGACGCTGACGACCTCAGAGGGGTCGACGTCGTGCTTGATGGAGAGCTCGCGCGAGGGGATGACACCCTCGGTCTTGTAGCCGATGTCGAGCAGGACCTCGTCCCGGTCGAC
>NZ_JBFRFA010000075.1:0-1387 GCF_052114585.1 Pedococcus sp. 2YAF34 | reverse complement strand
ACCATGACCGAGTTCATTCCCCCTGCCAAGCCGCTGGTCGGCGACGAGGAGCGTGAGGCGGTCGACCGCGTCCTGCGCAGCGGCATGCTTGCCCAGGGCCCGGAGGTCAAGGCCTTCGAGGAGGAGTTCTCCGCGCACTTCGGCCTCGGCCGGGCGTGTGTCGCGGTCAACTCCGGCACCTCGGGTCAGCACCTCGGGCTGCTGTCCTCCGGGGTCAAGGCCGGTGACGAGGTGATCGTGCCGTCGTTCACGTTCGCGGCGACGGCCAACTCGGTCGCGCTGACCGGGGCGACGCCGGTGTTCGCGGACATCTCGGCCGACGACTTCTGCCTGGACCCGGCTGCGGTCGAGGCCGCGGTCACGGACAGGACGGTCGGGATCATGCCGGTSCACCTGTACGGGCACCCGGCGAAGATGGACCAGCTGATGGCSATYGCSGACAAGCACGGCCTGCAGGTCTACGAGGACGCGGCGCAGGCCCATGGTGCGTCGCTGAACGGGACCCCGGTGGGTGCGTTCGGCACGTTCGCGATGTTCTCGCTCTACCCGACCAAGAACATGACGTCCGGTGAGGGTGGCATGGTSTCGGTGGCSAACGCGGAGGTCGAGCGCCTCATGCGCCTGTACCGCAACCAGGGCATGGAGAAGCAGTACCACAACGAGGTCGTCGGCTTTAACATGCGCATGACCGACATCCACGCCGCGATCGGGCGGGTGCAGCTGACCAAGGTCGGTGCCTGGACCAAGCAGCGCCAGGAGAACGCGGCGTTCCTGTCGGCGAACCTGSAGGGTGTCACGACGCCGCCGGTGGCCGAGGGTGCCGTGCACGTCTACCACCAGTACACGGTGCGGGTGCCGCAGGACCGTGACGGCCTGGCCGCTGCGCTGCGCGAGGAGTACAACATCGGCTCGGGCATGTTCTACCCGGTGCCGAACCACCGCCTGGCCCCGTTCGTGGGTGACGGCAGCGTCGACCTGCCCGAGACGGAGAAGGCTGCCGCCGAGTGCCTGTCGCTGCCGGTGCACCCCTCGCTGTCCCAGGACGACCTGGAGCGGATCGTCACTGCGGTCAACGCCCTCGCGAAGGCCGGTGCCTGATGGCGAACCTGCGCGCGGGCCTGATCGGCCTGGGCATGATGGGCCGTCACCACGCCCGGGTCCTGGGCTCGTTGCCGGGTGTGGACCTGGTGGCGGTGGCCGACCCCGGTGGTGACACCCACGGTGTCGCGGGCGACCGCCCGCTGGAGGACTCGATCGAGGGCCTGATCAAGCACGACCTCGACTACTGCATGGTGGCGGTGCCGACGGTCTACCACGAGCCGGTCGGGTTGGCGTTGGCTGCGGCCGGGGTGCACGCGATCATCGAGAAGCCGCTGGCCCAGGACAC
>NZ_JBFRFA010000074.1:0-2000 GCF_052114585.1 Pedococcus sp. 2YAF34 | reverse complement strand
CCACACGCCCGGCCCCCGCCGTGCTGGTCGTCGGCCGCGGCCTGCCGCGCATGGTCGCCGGCGCGACCGCCTCGGCTCTCCTCGTCGGCGGGGTGGTGGGGCTCGTGTCCCGCGGCACCGTCCCCGGGGACACCCTGTACCCGGTCAAGGGCTGGCTCGACGGGGTCGCCGTCCGCCTGGCCGACAGCGACCTCGACCGCGGCCGCACCCAGCTCGACCAGGCGCAGGAGCACATCTCCGACGCCCGCGCCCTCGCCGACCGCGCCACACCCGACTCCGGCGACATCGACACCGCGCTCGAGGCGGCCATCACCTCCGTCACCGGCGGGCAGCGCTCCCTCGACCGGGCCTGGTCCGAGACCCGCAACCCGCAGGCGCTGCTGGCCATGCGCGACTTCACCGCCCGCGCCCTGCCCCAGGTCGACGCCCTGCGCACCGAGGTACCCGCGGCCTCCCTGCCCGAGGTGGGCCGGCTCGAGGCGCTGCTGCGCCAGACCCAGGTCGCGACCGCTCGGCGCATCGCGGCCTGCAACAGCTGCGGCGAGGCGCTGACCTCCGGGCTCGGGCCGTCGTCGCTGCCGAGCTCGCTCGCCACGTCCAGCACCGCGTCCGCGGCGGCGTCAACCACCGCTCCCACACGCAGCGGCGTGATGGTCACCGTGCCGGGTGCCCCGGTCACCAGCGGTGCCGGCGGGGTGCCTTCCCCCAGCGTCTCGGGCGGGACCGGTGGAGTCGTCGTCGGCGGTGGAGGCAGCGGCGCGACCCTGTCGACCGGCGGCGCCACGGTCAACCTGCCGACCCTCAGCGCCACCCTGCCCCTCCCCTCGGCCACCGTCACGGTGCCGCTGCCGTCGGCGACGGTCGGCACCGGCGGCGTCACGGCGACCGTGCCGGGTACGACGCTGGGCCCGGTGACGCTGCCCGGCGTGACCCTCTCCATCCCCTGACCCGCGGGTCGGTCAGGAGAGGCCGGTCAGAAGAAGACCGAGCGCCGCTGCATGAGCAGCGAGTAGAGCGTCTGCTGGATGGTCTCGCGGACCTGGTCGGTCAGGTCGAAGACCAACATCGGGTCGTCCGCGGCGGCCGGTCCGAGGTCGGCGGTCTCCACCGGTGACCCGAACTCGATGATCCACTTGCTCGGCAGCGGCACCAGCCCCAGCGGCCCGAGCAGCGGCCAGGTGGGGGTGATGGGGGCGTACGGCGCCCCAAGCAGCCGGGCGACCGCCTTCATGTTGCCGATGATCGGGTAGATCTCCTCGGCTCCCACGATCGAGCAGGGGATGATCGGCGCCCCGGTCCGCAGCGCCGCCGAGACGAACCCTCCACGGCCGAAGCGCTGCAGCTTGTAGCGCTCGCTGAACGGCTTGCCGACACCCTTGAAGCCCTCCGGCCACACGCCGCACAGCTCGCCGTTGGACAGCAGCCGCTCGGCGTCGGGGTTCGCCGCCAGGGTCGACCCGGACTTGCGGGCGATCTGGCCGACGACCGGCGTCTGGAATACCAGGTCGGCCCCCAGCATGCGCAGGTGCCGGTGCGCGGGGTGCTCGTCGTGGACGGCGACCTGGGTCATCAGCGAGTCCATCGCGATGGTGCCTGAGTGGTTGGCGACGACCAGGCCACCACCGGTCGCGGGGATGTTCTCGATGCCGCGCACCTCGACCCGGAACCACGAGCGGTAGAGCGGTCGCAGCACCGGCAGGTAGAAGTGCCGGGTGAAGTCCTCGTCGAAGCCGAACTCGTCGACCGAGTAGTCGCCGGTCAGCCGGCGCCGCACGTAGGACAGCATCGAGGCGAGGTGGCGCTCGACGTCCTCAGCGGAGATGCCGGCCGCCTGGGCGGCGGCGCGGACGGCCGCGATGCCTGCCGACAGGAGCTCCTCGACGCCGGGCGCGACGGTGCGGGTCGTGGCCTCGGGCGTGGGTACGGCGGTCAGGACCGGCGCGTCGTCGGGCACCGCCTTGAGGGCGCGGGCCGGCCTGGTCGCCGCCGCACCGCTGGTG
>NZ_JBFRFA010000073.1:0-2074 GCF_052114585.1 Pedococcus sp. 2YAF34 | reverse complement strand
GTCGTCGGGCAGCTCAGCGGGGGAGCGGTGACCAGCCACCTGGTGAACTGGCTGTCGCCGCTGAAGGAGCGGGTCACGATCATCACCGGTGAGCGTGGCACCTTCGTGGCCGACACCCTGACCGCTGACCTCACGTTCTACGCCAACGGTGAGATCGCCACGACGTGGGACGCGATCGCCAAGTTCCGTGGGGTGTCCGAGGGTGACGTCGTCCGGTATGCCATCGCCAAGCCCGAGCCGCTGCGGGTCGAGCACGAGAACTTCCGCGACGCGGTGCTCGGCAAGGACGCCGACATCGTCACCATGGAGCAGGGCCTGACGACCGTGCGTGTCGCCGAGGCCTGCATCGAGTCCGCCCGGATAGAGGGGGCTGTACATCTCACGTGCTAGGTGTGATGCCCAGGGAGGTTGTCCCGCCTTGCGGCGGTGAGTCGGCCTGACAGGTGAAGGCCTCCGGTTGTGGAGTGGAGCTGTCTAGTTCACCGCTCCCTCAACCTGGAGGCCTTCGTGTCCCACGCTAACGCTGCCCTGACCCCACGCACCCGTTTGCGGCTCGCTCGGCTCGTCGTCAACGACGGCTTCACCTATGCCCAGGCGGCAAAGATGTTCATGGTCTCGCCCCGCACCGCGAAGAAGTGGGCCGACCGCTATCGCCACCAAGGCCCTGCCGGGATGGCTGATCGCAGCTCACGGCCAAGGACGAGCCCGACCAAGACCCGCCCCGAGGTCGTGCGGCGGATCGTGCGGCTGCGGTGGCGCCACCGGCTGGGGCCGGTCCAGATCGCCGGCCGGCTCGGGATGCAGGCATCGACCGTGCACGCAGTCCTGGTCCGCTGCCGGATCAACCGGCTCTCCCACATCGACCGCGTCACCGGCGAGCACCTGCGCCGCTACGAGCACCCCCACCCCGGGTCGATGATCCACGTCGATGTCACCAAGTTCGGCAACATCCCCGACGGTGGCGGTCACAAGTTCCTCACCCGCCAACAGGGCCGAGCCAATGGCGTCGCCACCGCCGCACCGCACCGGCGAACGCGGGAAGTACTCCCGCCCCGCGATCGGGACCGCGTTCGTGCACACCGTCATCGACGACCACTCCCGCGTCGCCTACGCAGAGATTCACACCGACGAGAAGGCAACAACCGCGATCGGAGTTCTCCAACGGGCCGTCGCGTGGTTCGCCGACCATGGCGTCACCGTCGAACGCGTCCTGTCCGACAACGGCAGCTGCTACCGCTCCCACGCCTGGCGCGACGCATGCGCCGACCTCGCCATCACCCACAAACGGACCCGGCCCTACCGACCCCAGACCAACGGCAAGATCGAACGCTTCCACCGCACCCTGGGCGACGGCTGGGCCTACGCCCGGTTCTACACCTCAACCGAGCAACGCAACACAGCGCTACCCCACTGGCTGCACTTCTACAATCATCACCGCGTCCACTCCGCCATAGGAGCCAAGCCACCGATCACCAGACTGACCAACGTGCCTGGGCATCACAGCTAGGGCGCGGGACGGTGACCGGTGCGACTGGCGGCGGCGCGTCTGCCAAATGGTTTGTTCAAGAGATTGATCTGCCTTTGGGCGTGCCAAGGTGGCCCGTGTTACGGGGCCGCTGCGCGATTGGTCGGAGCTGTCGCTCCACGCCCGGCGTGGCCGACGTCTGGGCCATCGCCGCCAACCCGTCCCCTGACCAGCAGCCACCGGCCACACCGCCCAGTACAAACCGACGCCGTCTTCACCGACGGCACGGCCATGCTGGGTTGGCGTGACATTGGCCCGGTGGTTGCCCTGCTCGCGGTGGAGGGCAACGCCGTGCTCTTCAAGCACTTCCCCAGTGTGGACGCCTCGCCCGTGTGCGTGGAGACGGGCACCGTCGACAAGCTGGTCGAGGCGAACGTGCGCAATCGCGCCCTCAGAGGGCCGGGATGAGCCTCGAGGATGTCTCGGCGTCGCGCTGGTTTGAGATCGCCGGCTCCACGAGCGGCCCGACATCCCGGCCTTCCACGACGACGAGCACGGCACGGCCATCGTGGTTCTCACCAGCCTCATCGATGCGGCAAAGGGGTGGGG
>NZ_JBFRFA010000072.1:0-3035 GCF_052114585.1 Pedococcus sp. 2YAF34 | reverse complement strand
GCCTCAGCCCGGTCCGCGCCGCCGGCCAGGGCCGCCGCGAGGGCGCCGCAGAAGGCGTCGCCGGCGCCCGTGGTGTCGACCACGTCCTCCGCTGCGACCGGCGCCGCCTCGAACCGCTCACCGTCCCAGCTGCACCCCGCCGCCCCGAAGGTCACCAGCAGGGAGCCTGCGACGACGTCGGAGTCGGCCAGCTGCATGGCCTCGTGCTCGTTGACGACCACCGGGTCGGCGAGCTGCGCGACGTCCTGCGGCAGGGCCGCGTACGGCGCGGCGTTGACCACCACGCGCGCTCCCCTGGAGTGCGCCGCGCGGGCGGCCCGGGCCACGACCGATACGGGGACCTCGAGCTGGACGAGCAGGACGTCCCCCTCCCCGAGCGGCGGCAGGTCGGCGGTGACGTGGCCGTTGGCTCCGGCGACGACCACGATGGAGTTCTCCCCCTCGTCGTCGACCACGATCCACGCCTGGCCGGTGGCGGCGGGTGCGACGGCCACGGCGGACACGTCGACACCGAGCCGCTCGAGGCGGGCGCGGTAGGCGGCGCCGCCGTCGTCGTCGCCCACGGCTCCGACCATGACGACCTCGGCACCGGCTGCGGCGGCGGCCACGGCCTGGTTGCCGCCCTTGCCGCCGGCGAACCGCTCCACGGCGGCGTCGGCCAGGACCGTCTCCCCCGGGCGCGGGTGCCGCTCGACATGGGCGACGAGGTCGACGTTGAGCGACCCGAGGACGACGACGCGGCCCATCAGAGCGAACCCCCGCCGACGGTGTCGAGCCAGAGGCGGGCGTAGCGGTCGGCGTCGACCTCGAGGCACACGTCGATGGTCGTCGGGGCGAGGCCGTGCGGGTCGTGCGACAGGTCGCCGGTCCAGTCACGGCGGTCGACGATGGTGCGCCCCCGCGACCAGGTGCCCGCGAGCTCGACGCGGACCGGGAGCTTCTCGCGCTGCACGCCCCCCGGGTCGAGGACCGCGCAGACGGCGCCCGCGTCGCCGATCGTGGCTGACCCCGCCCCGAACCGCTCCGCCTGGAACCGGACGAGCCGCCCGGCGAGCTCGGCCGCGCCCCGGCCACCGACCGCCACGAGCGCGTCGGCCTGCGCGAGGCCGATGTGCGGGGCGTAGAAGACGTCGAGGCCGTACATGGTCACGGCGATGCCGAGGTCGGCGCACGCGTCGAGGACGACGGCCGCCGCCTCCGGGTCGTGGAAGACGTTGAACTCGGCCGACGCGGTGGCGTTGCCGACGTCGGCCGCCCCACCCATGAAGACGACCTCACGCAGGCCCCGCGCGACCTCGGGGTAGGTGCGCAGCAGCAGGGCGATGTTGGTCAGGGGTGCGAGGGGTATGAGGGTGACGGGTTCGTCGGTCGCAGCCGCCTCGCGCAGGACGTCCCGCAGCACCTCGACGGCGTGCCGCGGGTCCGGCTGCCGGGACGACTTCGGCCAGTCGAGGTCGCCCATGCCGTCGGCCCCGTGGACGTGGCGCGCGTCGACGGCCTCCTCGAGCAGGGGCCTTTCCGCACCGCGGGCGACGACGACGTCCGCGCGCCCGGCCGCGTCGAGGACGGTCAGCGTGTTGGCGACGACGTCGTCCACCGGCGCATTGCCGCCGACACAGGTCACGGCGCGCAGGTCGAGACCAGGGTGCAGCGCGGCGAGGAGCAGGGCACAGGCGTCGTCCACGCCGGTGTCGACGTCGAGCACGACGGGGATGGCCATGCCCGCGATCCTGCCAGAGCAGTGGCCGCAGGACCCGGCCCCCGTCGAGCGTCCGGCCGGCGCGCGGCTACTCGTCGGAGAGGTCCACCCCGCAGGACATGAGCACCATGTCCGTCACCGACCCGGGTGGGGTGACGGTCGTCTCGACGGAGCCCCAGGGTCGGCTCGCCCAGATGCGGACGCCGAGCCCGTCGACCGGGTGCTGCCGGGCCAGGGCGCGGGCGACCCGGGTGGCCGCGGTGCAGTCGGTGACCTGGAACTCCAGGCGCACGGTCTGCTTCGACCGCGGCGCCAGGTCGAGCGACTGCGGGGCCACCGGCTGCACCTCGACGCCGGGCACCGGAATGGCCCACCGGGTCACGTGCTCGGTGACCACGCCGTCGTTGTGCAGGTCGAACGACAGGTGCCCGCGGCTGCCCGGCGTCCCGCTGCCGTAGCCGGAGTTGTCGCCGCCGGACAGGCGCGGGGAGAACACACCGGACCACGCCACCCCGACGCCGAGGAGCACCACGAGGGCGGTGACCAGCGCCGTACGCAGCAGGGCCCTGCGCTCACGGACGGCGGCTGCGCGGGCCTCGGGCTCGATGGCGCGCCACACCTCGTCGCTCACGCCGTACCCGGCCCCGCGCGCCACCTGCGAAGGGCCCTCGGCTGTCGGCGCCCCACTCCCCCGCTGCTCGTCCATGGCCGTGAATGTATCACTGTGTTGCTACATTGACACAAGGGTTGCTCGAGGTGCAGGGTGGCGCCATGACCGTCCGCTTCGTCGTCCTCCTCGTCGTCGCCCTGCTCGGTGTGGGGGTCATGGTGCTCGTCGCCGGCGTCTCGACCGCGCCGGTCTCGCTGCCCCGCCTGCGCCGCTTTGCTGCCCGTCAGGAGCTGCTCGTCACCGAGGCCAACGGTCCGCTCGTGGTGCGGGCCCTGGCGGTCACGCGACGCTGGCGCGCGCTCGGGCTCACCACCGGCGTGCTGCTCGGCCTGCTGTGGGCGCTGCGCGACGACCGGCTCACCCTCAACTTCACGGCTGCTTTCCTGGGGTGGTTCGTCGGGGCCGTGGTCGCCGAGTGGCGGCTCGCGGGCCTCGTGGTCGAGTCCGGCCGGCGCACCGCCTCGCTGGCGCGGCGGACGGTCACCGCCTACCTGCGGCGTGGCGCCGCGGTGCTGCTCGGGCTGGCCTGCCTGGCGCTGGTGGTCCTGTACGTCGCCGTCGTGACCCGGGCCGGGTCCGTGGGATCCGGGGCGCCCGGGCTGCGCGGGGAGGCCACGCTCTGGCTGGCCGCCGCCGCCGCGGGGCTGGCCGCCGTCACCGCCACCC
>NZ_JBFRFA010000071.1:0-4603 GCF_052114585.1 Pedococcus sp. 2YAF34 | reverse complement strand
GCTTCCGGCGCACCGGAAGCAGCCACTCCCCACCCCTCGCCGCGTAGGGCGCGGTGCCCCTGAGGCTCATCAGCGGGCCTCAGGGGTGCCACAGGAACCCCACAGTGACCGGTTCGACCGTTGGAGCCATGGACACCATGACCCTCCACCGCAGCGCGGCCGACGGCACCCCGGCCCTCCCCCGTGCCACCACCGGGCAGGCCGACCCAGCCGCACCCCGCCGTCTCCAGCGCCTGTGGCGCGGACACGACGGCGACCCGTCCTGGGCGCGCCCGGCCCTGCTGGGCCTGCTGCTGGCCACCGCCCTCTTCTACCTCTACGACCTGACCTCGAGCGGCTACGCGAACTCGTTCTACTCCGCCGCCGTGCAAGCCGGCAGCACGAGCTGGAAGGCGTTCTTCTACGGCTCCTCCGACGCCGGCAGCTCGATCACCGTGGACAAGCCGCCGGCCTCGCTCTGGGTGATGGCGCTGTCGGTGCGCGTCCTCGGCCTCAGCTCGTTCGCGATCCTCCTGCCCGAGGTGCTCATGGGCGTGGCCACCGTGGGCGTCGTGTATGCGACCGTGCGTCGCCACTTCGGCGCTGCCGCTGGCCTGGTCGGCGGACTCGTGATGGCCCTGACGCCGGTGGCGGTGCTGATGTTCCGGTTCAACAACCCCGACGCGCTGCTCGTCCTGCTGATGGCGCTCGGCGCCTGGGCGACGCTGAAGTCGATCGACGAGGGTTCGCACCAGTGGTTCACCGTCGTCGGCGTCCTCATCGGCCTCGGCTTCCTCACCAAGGCCCTGCAGGTCCTGCTCGTCGTCCCCGCCTTCGGGCTCGCCTACCTGCTCTTCGCCGACACGTCCCTGCGCCGCCGCATCGTCGGAGCCCTCATGGGGACCGCGGCGATGGTTGTGTCGGCCGGTTGGTGGGTCGCGATCGTGGAGCTCGTCCCGGCGAGCATGCGGCCCTACATCGGCGGCAGCCAGGACAACTCGTTCCTGTCGGTCACGTTCGGCTACAACGGCCTCGGTCGCATCAGCGGCAACGAGACGGGCTCCGTCGGTGGCGGCAACGGCTGGGGTGCGACCGGGATCGGCCGGATGTTCGGCACCACCATCGGCGGCCAGATCTCCTGGCTCGTCCCGTCTGCGCTCATCCTGCTCGCCGTGGGCCTGGTCCTGCGCGGCCGCGCACCCCGCACTGACGGCCGTCGCGCTGCCTACGTCGTCTGGGGCGGCTGGCTCCTCGTCACGGGCCTGACCTTCTCGTTCATGGCCGGCATCTTCCACGAGTACTACACGGTGGCGCTGGCCCCGGCGGTCGCCGCCGTCGTCGGCATGGGAGCCGGCGAGGCCTGGGAGAACCGGCACCGCCCGATCGGCTCGATCACCCTCGCGGGCGCCACCGCCGCGGCGGCGACCTGGTCGTTCATCCTCCTGTCACGCACCGACTGGCAGAGCTGGTTGCGCATCGCCGTCCTGGTCGTCGGCATGGCGAGCGCGTTCCTCCTGCTCGCCGTCACGCAGCTGCACCGGCGCTGGGTCCCCGTCGTCGTCGCCGGAGCCCTCGTGGCCGCCCTCGCCGGCCCCGCGGCGTACAGCCTCCAGACGGTGGGCACCGCCCACACCGGCTCCATCGTCACGGCCGGCCCGTCCACGGGGCGGGGAGGCTTCGGGGGCGGCATGCCCGGTGGCGGGCCGGGGGGCGGGGGCACCCCTCCCGGGATGACCCAGGGTGGGACCGGCGCCGCGGCCAACGGCGGCACCACCGGCGCTCCCCAAGGCACCACGGGTGGTGGCATGGGCGGCCTTCTTGACGCGAGCACCCCCTCCACGGAGGTCGTGGCGGCCCTCAGCGCCGACGCCGGCTCCTACCGCTGGGTGGCCGCGGCCATCGGCTCCCAGAACGCGGCCGGGCTCCAGCTCGGCACCGGCCTGCCGGTCATGGCGATCGGTGGGTTCAACGGCAGCGACCCGTCTCCCACGCTGGCGCAGTTCCAGCAGTACGTCGCCGACGGTGACATCCACTACTTCGCCGCCAGCAGTGGCGGACGTGGCAGCCCGGGTGGCGGCATGGGCGGTGGCGTGGGCGGTGGCGTGGGCGGCAGCGGCACGGGCAGCGAGATCTCGACCTGGGTGGCGGCGAACTTCGCCTCGGTCACGATCGGCGGCTCGACGTTCTACGACCTGACCCAGCCGCTGTCCGGCTCCACGGGCACGACCGGGGCGGCCAGCGCCCAGACCACCTGAGGACGACGGTGATGAGCACCCCGAACCCGACGGCCGTCCTCGACGTCGTCATCCCGGTCCACAACGAGCAGCACACCGTGGCGGCCTGCGTCCGGCGGCTGCACGAGCACCTGGTGCAGACGTTCCCGTACCCGTTCCGCATCACGGTGGCCGACAACGCCAGCACCGACGCGACCGCCGAGGTCGCGTCGGGCCTGGTGGCCGAGCTCCCCGGCGTCGCCCTGGCCCGGCTGGAGCAGAAGGGACGCGGTCGGGCGCTCAAGGCGGTGTGGCTCGCCTCGGACGCGCCGGTCCTCGCCTACATGGACGTCGACCTGTCGACCGACCTCGACGCACTGTGGCCGCTGGTGGCCCCGTTGATGTCCGGCCACTCCGATCTCGCCATCGGCTCCCGACTCGCCCCAGGGTCGCGGGTGGTGCGCGGCGCCAGGCGCGAGGTCATCTCGCGCTGCTACAACCTGCTGCTGCGCGGAGCGCTCGGGGCACGGTTCACCGACGCGCAGTGCGGCTTCAAGGCGATCCGCGCCGACGTCGCCGCGGAGCTGCTGCCGCTGGTGGAGGACACGACCTGGTTCTTCGACACCGAGATGCTCGTCCTGGCGGAGCGCAGCGGGCTGCGGATCCACGAGGTGCCGGTCGACTGGTTCGACGACCCTGATTCCCGCGTCGACGTCGTGGGCACCGCGATGGACGACCTGCGCGGGGTATGGCGCGTGCGCCGCGCCCTGGCCGGGGGACGGCTTCCGGTGGAGGACATCGCCCGCCGGCTCGGCCGCGGGACGGCCGGCACGCGGACGTGGCAGCAGTTGCAGCGGTTCGCCGTGGTCGGCGTGCTGAGCACGCTCGTGCACCTCGGCCCCTTCGCCGCCCTGCGCAGCGGCGGCACGGGAGCGCAAGCGGCGAACCTGGTGGCACTGCTCGTGGCCACCGTCGCGAACACGGCCCTCAACCGCCGCTGGACCTTCGGGGTCCACGGGCGCGGCGCCGTACGCCACCAGGCCCAGGGGCTGGCCCTCTTCGGCGTGACGTGGCTCCTGACCGCCGGCGGACTCGGGCTGCTGCACCTGCTCGCCACGACTCCGGCGACCGCGGCGCAGACCGCCGTCGTGGCCCTCGCGACGGCCCTGTCGACGGTGCTGCGCTTCGTGGCGATGCGGACCTGGATGTTCCGACCGAGCCCTCAGAGCTGGTTGACGGTGAACGTCCCCGACTCGTCCTCGAACACCACGAGGCCCGTCCAGTCGAACCCGTCGACGGAACCGTGGCAGACCGCCACGAGCCCCTGACCGACGGCAGAGGAGCCGGGACAGACGATCTCGTCGACCGAGCCGCCGTCGTCCTCGACGAGCTTCGTGAGCGCCGACTCGAGGTCGGCGGCGGAGACCGCGGAGCCCGCCGGGCGCACCTCGCCCTGCAGGACCCACGACGGGCCGGCCGCCGAGCTGACCGCGATGAACCCCACGACGCCCAGCGAGGCCAGCAGCGACACGACGCTGATCGCGATCGCCGCGATGGCGAGCCCGTTGCGCTGGCGGGGCGGCGCACCGTACGGGGGCATGACGGGCTGGCTCCACACCTGGCCGGGCGCGGGGTACGGGTAGGGCTGGGCCGCCTGCGCGGCGTGCACGAGCTGCGCGGGCTGGGGCTGCGGCGGGCCGTAGGGGTTGGACGGGTGCGACATGGGACTCCTCGGTGCGGTCGCGACAGGATCCCCCACCCCGGCGCCTGGCAGGCGCCACACCGCTGCGTCCGGTCCGAACGGACCACTCCGCGGCGCAGCGCCTGCGAGGATGGCGCACCACCACCGGACGGAAGGACCCACCCCGATGCAGATGAAGCTGGAGCTCGTGCCGCTGCCCGTCTCGGACGTGGACCGGGCCATCGTCTTCTACACCGAGCGGCTCGGCTTCACCAAGGACGTCGACGTCCAGCCGGCCGAGGGGGTCCGGGTCGTCCAGCTGACGCCGCCGGGGTCCGGGTGCTCGATCGGATTCGGCACCGGCCTCGACGTCTACGGCGGTGAACCCGGCAGCTCCAGGGGGCTGCACCTCGTGGTGGAGGACATCGAGGCGGCACGGGCCGAGCTCATCGGCCGCGGCGTGGACGTCGGCGCGGTCCGCGACTTCGGCGGGGGCGTGAAGGGCGCCGACTTCGCCGATCCCGACGGCAACTCGTTCGAGCTGCAGGAGATGGCCTGGCGCAAGGGGTCCGCGTTCTAGCTGTACCGAGCCATCAGGTTGGTGTCACGCGGCTGATCGGGGGGTGGCCTCCGAGGGCTGAATGGTGTCGTTCATGGTTGTAGTACTGCAGCCATGGGGCAAGGGCTTGCTGGCGGGCAGTGTTGCTGGTGAAGACCTGCCGGTAGGCCC
>NZ_JBFRFA010000070.1:0-5461 GCF_052114585.1 Pedococcus sp. 2YAF34 | reverse complement strand
GGCCGGGACTGGTGTCCCGGCCCGCCCCTTCTCGTTCTCTCAGCGGTTGTCGACCGCGGTCACCGCCACCGCGACGTCCGCGCCCGTGTAGAGCTGCGTCACGAGGTAGACCGAGCCGGGCGGGATGACCGCCGACTCGTCAGCGGCCGCCGTGGCGACCGATCCCGTGAGCTGGCACGAGCTGTCGAGGAAGTACAGGTCGAGGTCGTGCCCGACCGACGCGTCGGCGTCGCTCGTGCCCTTGACCGAGACCGAGTGCAGGCCGTCGGAGAACCCGGCGGGGAACTTCGTCACCCAGCCGTCCACCCCCTGGCTGGCCGGCGGCATCGTGCACAGCGTGTTCATCTCCGTGCCCGTGACGCCGAAGACGTTCTGCAGTCCGGTGGCATCACCGGCCGCCGGGTTCGGCGCCGTGATCGTGCCGGAGTCGGTGTAGACCGGGTCCGGGGTGACCGTGCCGTTCTGCACCACGGCCCCGGAGCCGAAGACCTCGATGTCGGCCACCTGGGCCTGGGTGGCGGTGTTGCCCTGGACCGAGTCGACGAAGAACCGGACGTAGGCGGCCTTGACCGGCGTCGTGAGGTTGAAGGTCGTGAAGTTGAGGTCCGGCGCGGTGGGCCGCGGCGCGGCGTACGCGAAGCCACCGGTGCGGGCCGTCGTCCAGGTGATGCCGTCGGTCGAGGTCTGCACGGTGAAGTCCTTGAGCGCCGTGAACCGTGAGGCGTTCGTGGCCTTGAACGCGCTCACCCGCACGCTGCTCACCGTCGCGGGGGCGGCCAGCTTCACCGTCACCCGCTCGTCCGGGCCGTCGTTGTACGGCGTCGTGCCCGCCCTGGTCGCCCAGACGGAGGCGGCCGTGTCGTCGAAGGCGAACTTCGCCGGGGCGCCGTCGTCCTGGCTGGAGGCGCTCACGATGGTGGCGCCGGCAGACGTCGAGGCCAGGTTGGGGGCCAGCTTGACCGTGCGGGCCGTGTTCTTCCCGGCGGTGACGGCGAAGCCGTCGATCGTCTGCACGCCGAAGCCGGGGGCCTGGATGGTCAGCGGGTAGGTGCCGGCCACGGCCTTGACCGTGAAGCCACCGGTGGACCCGGTGCGGCCGAGCGGGGTGACCCGCGCCTCGAAGCGGCCGAGGATGATCTTGGCGCCCGGGACCGCCTTGCCTGTGGTGGCGTTGAGGACGGTGACGGCCGCGGTGCCGTTGCGGGCCGCCGCGGGGTGGTCGAAGCCCGGCGTCGGGTCGGTGTCGTCACCGGTGACGGACTTCGCCGACGCGCCCGCGCCACGCTTGGCGAACACCGACCAGATCAGGTCGGTGTTGTCGCCGTGGTAGCGGTCGAGGTCGGCCGACAGGATCCCGTCACGGGCGTCGAGGAACGACGGGTCCGGGGCGGTCAGCGGCATGCCGTCGGTGACGAGGCGCGCCGCGACGTCCGCGCCCTTCGCGGCGCCGTACCGGGCCACCAGGGCCTTGCGCAGGTCCCACAGCGTGGCCGTCCAGATCTCGCCGTCGGCGTGGACCTCGGGGCCGGTCAGGTCGTAGCCGATGTCGCCGAACGTCGTGGGGTTCTGGTCGTAGTCCCAGTTGCGGATGCCGCGGGTGGCGTTGCCGGTGACGTAGTCGCCCACGACCGGCTTGGTGAGCAGCCCGGCGTTGAAGCCGTGGTTGAGGGCGTACCAGTCGGACCAGCCCTCACCCATGGAGCCGGCCTGCTGCGAGCCGAGGGCGCTGCCGCCGGCGACGTAACGCGTCGACAGGCCGTGGGTGTACTCGTGCTGGATGACGCTCATGTCGAACGAGCCGTCGCGGTACGGGCCCTCGAACGCGTCGTCGATCGGCTCCCACAGGAACATGCCGCTCCACGGCGGGATGCCGTCGTCCAGGGTGAGCATGTAGGCGTTGTCGCGTCCGGTGTAGGTCGGGTTGCCGCCCGAGGCGGCGCCGGCCTGGACGAGGCCGCGGATCGCGTCGCCGCCCATGCCGCCGTTGGAGCCGTTGTCGAGCTGGAAGTTCCCGGCGGTCTCGGTGAACCCGAGCGCGTAGTACTCGTCGTGGATCCGGTTGTGCTGGAAGAACAGGTTGGTCGCGGCGGAGTTGAGGTCCTGGGCGTAGGACGGTGGCACCGTCTGGCCCTTCGTGGCCGCCCACTGGTTCGTGTAGGTGTAGCTGAAGCTCCCGGTCGGGGCGACGGGCCGGGGTGCGTTGTCCACCGGGCCGATGTAGTTGGACCAGTTGGCGTAGGTGTCGGCGTTGTTGCCGTAGGTGGTCACGCCCGTGCCGGCGAGGCCCGTCGGGTCGACCCAGCCCTTCGGCGACTGCGCGGTCGGCCCGAACGACTGCTGGCGCGGCGTGCCGCCCTTCGCGGCCCCGGGGTGGTTGTCGTAGACGGTGCCCTGCGGGTCCTCGGCGTGCTGGACCACGCTGGCGCGGTAGAGGACCCGGCCGGTGGTGCCGTCGACGATCGCCTCCCACGCCTCGGTGGGGCTCTTGATGAAGTAGACCTTGTAGGCGGCGACGCTGCCGGTCCTCGTGCCGAAGGTGACCTTCTTCGCGTACGACGGACCGCCGAAGGGGCCGCGCGCGAAGGTCGCGTAGCCGGCCTGGGTGCCGTCCGCCTGCGGGGTGAACGCGGTGCCGGGGGCCAGCGCGCCGGCGACCGCGAGGACGGCGCCGGTCTCGCCGAGCACCCAGCCGCCCGTGAGCCCCGCGCCCGGCGTGGGGTCGCCCGCGTAGGACAGGACGCGGCCGTCCTGGGTGACGGCGACGTTGAGCCGGCCGCCGCGCGCCGCCGGCACGCCCGCGACGGTCTGGACCAGGTCGACGACGTGCGTACCCGTCCCCGGCAGGGTGTGGTCGCGCACGAGGGCGAGGCCGTCGACCTGGCTGGTGGAGAGGCCGAACGCGGCGGCGTTGGCCCTCAGCCAGCTGCGGGCGACGGTGACGGCCGCGCCGCTCGTCGGACCGGTCAGCGCCTGGGGGCCGCGCAGGGAGCGCAACGTCCCGAAGCGCTCGTCCCACGTGGCGCGGGCGCCCTGGCCGCTGCGCCGCAGCAGCGCCGAGAGCGCGTCCTTCGCCGCGGCGGTGGGGACGACGGGCCGGTCCACCGCGCGCGTGTCGAGGGTCCTGGTCAGGGCGTCGACGGTGTCACCGAGGCCGGGGAGGACCGTCGAGCCGGTGTCGGCCGCGGGGAGCCCGGCCGTGGCGCCGGCCGCTGAGGACAGGGGGAGCGCGGTGGCGGCCGCGGTCAGCAGGCACACCCCCACGGCGATCGAGTGCTTGCGAGACGACTTCACGAGATCTCCTGCTGACTGGCGGGTCCTCGTTGACCCGGTCGCCGTGTCAACGAGACCTCCTGAGCGCGGGTTACACGGCGACCGTGGCGGAGTGCCGACGCCGCCGCGTCGGGTTGCCGCCACCACGCAGGCGTGGACCGGGTTTGAGGTGCAGCGCGCCGGGCCGCTAGAGTGACCAGCACTGTTCGGCGTGGTGCGTTGGTTCGTTGCCCCGTCCGGCAACACGACCACGACCTCAAGGACACTCATGGGCTCTGTCATCAAGAAGCGCCGCAAGCGGATGGCGAAGAAGAAGCACCGCAAGCTTCTGCGCAAGACGCGCCACCAGCGTCGCAACAAGAAGTGATGAAAGGCCCCCGCCTCGCGGGGGCCTTTCATCTGTCCGGGCCGATGGCCCGACCCGCCCGCGCGGACGTGGGCAAGCCCACGTCCGCGACCTCGTCCACGACGGGGACTGGGCCTTCGGGGACCCGGCGTCGCTGGGTAGGGTGGCAGCGGTCGCGATGTCCGTGACCGACGGACCAGGGGAGGTGCTGTGGCAGAGGTCGTCCTCGTGACCGGCGTCTCCCGCTACCTCGGCGGGAAGTTCGCCCGCCAGCTCACCGCGGACCCGTCCGTCGAGCGCGTGATCGGCGTCGACGTCATCCCGCCGCCGCACGACATCGGCCGGGCCGAGTTCGTCCGGGCCGACATCCGCAACCCCATGATCGGCAAGATCATCGCGCAGGCCGAGGTCGACACCGTCGTCCACATGAACGTCATCGCGACGCCGACCCACGCCGGCGGACGGACCTCCCAGAAGGAGATCAACGTCATCGGCACGATGCAGCTGCTCGCTGCGTGCCAGAAGGCGCCGAGCATCCGCCGCCTCGTGGTGAAGTCCTCCGCCGCCGTCTACGGCTCGAGCCCGCGCGACCCCGCGATGTTCACCGAGGACATGGGCCCGAAAGCGTTGCCCCGCGCCGGTTTCGGCAAGGACTCGGTGGAGGTCGAGGGCTACGTCCGCGGGTTTTCCCGGCGCCGCCCCGACGTCGAGATCTCGATGCTCCGCTTCGCCAACATCATCGGCCCGGGCATCCGGACCTCCCTGACCGACTACTTCGCGCTGCCCGTCGTGCCGGTACCGCTCGGCTATGACGCCCGCCTGCAGTTCGTCCACGAGTCCGACGCCGTCGGGGCCCTGCTCCTCGCGACGACCGGGCCGTCCAGCGGGATCACCAACATCGCGGGCGACGGCGTCATCACGGTCACCCAGGCCGCCGGCATGGCCGGGCGGCCGGTGCTGCCGGTCCCGATGCCGGCAGCCGGGCTCTTCGGGCTCGTCGTCAAGCGCTCCGGCCTCGCCGACTTCAGCAGCGACCAGATCCAGTTCCTCGCCTACGGCCGCGGCCTCGACACCCGCCGGATGCGCGAGGTGCTCGGCTTCGAGCCGGTCTACACGACGCGAGCCGCGTTCCAGGACTACGCCCGTGGCATCGGCGCCGCCGTGCCCGGCGGGGCAGCCATCGGGTCAGCGTTGTCCGGCGTGGCCGGGGTGGCCGGGTCCGCGGCCCACGCGCTCAGCCACGTCTGGCCCGCAGGGAGGAACGACTGATGGCGACCACCACGAAGGCCGCGACCACGAAGGCTGGCACCACCAAGGCTGCAACGGCGAAGGCTGCGACGGCGAAGAAGTCCGCGACGACGGCCACTGCCGCGACCAAGGCCGCCGGGCCGGGCGCCACCGCGAAGAAGGCGGCGACCACGAAGGCCGCAGCCAAGAAGACCACGGCGAAGAAGACCACGGCCAAGAAGGCTGCCCCCACCGGCGCCACCACGACACCCACCACCAAGGCGAGCGCGCCGCGTCGGGGCGCCCTCGCCGCCGGTGCCGCCCGCGCGTCCGGCGAGCGCGCCAAGCGGCGCAGCACCCCGCTGCTCGCGGCGACGACCGCGGCGACGACCGCGCCCACGATGACGAACAGCTCCGCCCCGGCCGGTCCGCGGGAGACGATCCCCGTCGTCCCGCCGGAGGCTGCAGCGGTGACCACGGGGAGCAGCAAGCACCGTCCGCGCCCCCGTCCGGCCGCCAAGACCGTTCCCAGCCGCAAGGCGGTCGCGCGGTCCGGCGCCCGCACCACCCGCCCGGCCTCGACGCGCACCAGCGGTGCGGCGGCGACCAGGCCGGCCC
>NZ_JBFRFA010000069.1:0-5936 GCF_052114585.1 Pedococcus sp. 2YAF34 | reverse complement strand
GGTCCGGGACCCCCGCGTGCACGGTGCGCCGTCAGGCGGCGTCGCGCCGTGCCGTCAGGTCACTCAGGTCGCTGAGGTCACTCATAGGGAAGGCATCCCCGCCCGGTGAGGGCGAAGTCCCTGTTGCTGAACTCTTCCTGGGTGAGGTACTGGTGGCCGTGGATGACCTGGTTGTAGCGGCTGCCCGCGGTGCCACTCATGGTCCCGTAGACGTAGGCGCACTCGTCGCCGTTCTCGTACCCGTTGCTGTCGTACCAGCCGGTGACCGTGTCGGGGTCGGTCGCCGCCTCCATGATCTCGTGGCTGGTGGGGCTGATCTCGGTGTCGGCGTCCGGGTTCCCGTTCGGCGACTCGATGATCCCGTGTCCACGGGCGTTGCTGCCGCAGGTGTAGCCGACCGGCGACAGGTAGACCGGGAACGGCATGTTCGCGTAGACGGTGCCCTGTCCGGTGTCCTGGTTGTGGTACGCGCAGTACGCGGCGCTCGGCTGGTGGTTGATGGTGCAGGCGTTGGCCGAGGTGAGCGTCGAGCCGGCGAAGAAGCACGACTCGACGTGCTTGGGCAGGAACATGACGTAGATGTGGCCGTAGTCCACCGGGAGGTCCTTGCTCGCCACCACCCGGTTGGTCTCGGCGATGACCTGGCTGTCGTCGAGGCAGGCGTCGTAGCCGCTGAGGTCCGCGTAGATGTTGGAGGTGTCGTTGGCAGCGACCGTGCAGCCGTCGGCCGGCAGGGGAGCCGTGTCGAGGACCGCCTTGGTGAGCTTCATCTTGTAGCGGATCGCGCCGTTGGTGCCGTAGTACTCGTTCAGCGTCGAGTAGACGTTGGTGTGCTTCCCGCTGTCGGCCGCCACGTCACCGAGGTACCGGCGGATGATCGACGTGTACGAGGCGTCCATCGGGTGGCCGGCGGGGGCCCAGAAGATCGGTGTCATGAACAGGGGGCCGGTCTGCTTCGTGCCCATGACGGGGCCGCCGTGGAAGAGCAGGGGCGGGGCGCCGACCGCCGGGTCGCTGGCGGTGCTCGTCGGCGGTGTCGCGGTGGAGGAGGACCTGGCCGACGTGGCGCACCCGGTGGATGCCGAGACCGCCCGCGTCATACCTCTCGACCGGGCGCTGCCCGTGGCGGCTGGTGCCGAGCAGGCCGCGGTGGGCTGGCTCGCTGTGGTGGTGTCGCTCGCCGCAGCCCCGGTGGCGTTCATGGTGGCACCGGTCAACAGTGCCGTCGCCAGTGCTGCGAGAGCTGCAACCACTCTGCCTTGGTTACGCATTCGTGGATTCACGGGGAACCCCTTTCGACGTGCCGGCGTCAAGGTCTCCGCACGACTGACGCTCTGGTGCACCCCACTGCTGCGGGGTGCACGGCACCCGTCACGGTCCGCTGCGGGCAGGTCGGTGTCAACGAGTCGGCGCCGTACCCAATAGGGACGACCGGCGGTCCGCGCGGCTACGCGTTTGGCGGGACGAGTGACGGCTCGACGACGCGCACACCACGACGAGCACACGACGACGCGGCGGGCTCGACCCGGTCGCGCCCGCCGCGGTGCCCGCAGCGTCCTTGCCTCAGGCCTCGGTGGCCGGGCGCAGCGTCATGGAGATCGAGTTGATGCAGTAGCGCTGGTCGGTCGGGGTGTCGTAGCCCTCACCCTCGAACACGTGCCCGAGGTGGCTGCCGCAGCTGGCGCAGCGGACCTCGACCCGCTTCATCCCCATCGAGACGTCCTCGATGTACTCGACGCTGTCACCGGCGAGCGGAGAGTAGAAGGACGGCCAGCCGCAGTGGCTGTCGAACTTCGTGCCCGAGGTGAAGAGCTCGGCTCCGCAGGCCCGGCAGGCGTAGACGCCCTCGGTCTTGGTGTCGGTGTACTCACCGACGTAGGGCCGCTCGGTCCCAGCCTGGCGCAGCACCTGGTACTCCGCCGGGCTGAGCTCGGCACGCCACTCGTCCTCGGACTTGGACACGGCGTACGTGCGGTCGGTCTTCTCCATGCTCACGTCACGGCTCCTTCGGTTGAGTCTCACGCCCTGTGCAACGCAGCCGGCCGCCGAAATGGTCCCGGACGGGTCGCAGGGGTCGGCGCCCCATTCTCCCGGGTGCCTGGCACACCCGCCGGATAGGGTCGGCCCATGGCGGCAGCGGCGACGACGGTGGAGGTGCCCGAGGGGCCTTGGGGGGACGCGCGCGAGGTGCGGATCTCCAGCCCTGACCGGCTGATCTGGCCTGACGACGGCATCACCAAGCTCGACCTCGCGCAGTACGCCGTGGACGTGCGGGCGGGGTTCATCAACGCCCTGGGCCACCGCCCCGTGACCTTGCAGAGGTTCCCCGACGGCATCGCCGACGAGGAGTTCTGGACCAAGAACCCGCCCAAGGGCATGCCCGACTTCATCACCCCGGTCATGTGCACCTACCCCTCGGGCCGCCGGCACCTGCAGGTCGTGGTCGACGAACCCGCGGCCGTGGTCTGGGGCATGCAGATGAACACCGTCACCTTCCACCCGTGGCCGGTGCGCACCGCCGACGTCGACCGGCCCGACGAGCTGCGCATCGACCTCGACCCCCAGCCGGGGCGCACCTTCGTCGACGCGGTCGAGGCGGCGGTGGCGCTTCGCGAGCTGCTCACCGAGATCGGCCTCACCGGGTGGGCCAAGACGTCGGGCAACCGCGGGGTGCACGTGTTCGTCCGGGTGGCCCCGACCCACGAGTTCCTCGACGTGCGCCACGGCGTGATCGGTATCGCGCGCGAGCTCGAGCGACGCCTGCCCGACCTCGTCACCGCCTCCTGGTGGAAGGAGGAGCGCGGCGAGCGGGTGTTCGTGGACTTCAACCAGGCGTGCCGCGATCGCACCATCGCGTCCGCGTACAGCCCCCGACCGCTGCCCGGTGCGCCGGTCAGCATGCCGCTGGCCTGGGACCAGCTCGTGGGTGCCGACCCGGGCGAGTTCACCGTGCGCACGGTGCCGGGCATCCTGGCGGCGTCGGGTGACGCGTGGGCCGACATGGACCAGGCGGTGGGTGACGTGACCGGCGCGATCGCCCTGTGGGACAAGGACATTCACGAGCGCGGGCTGGGGGAGCTCAACTTCCCGCCCGACTACCCCAAGATGCCGGGGGAGCCGCCGCGGGTGCAGCCGAGCAAGCGGCGCAAGGACAAGACCGACGAGGACTACATGACACCGAAGGCCGACCGCGACGCCGAGCTGCGTGAGCAGTGGGGGCCCGTGGTGCCGCCGGTCGCGCCGATGCTGGCCAAGCCGGTGAAGGACATCCCCGAGGGCGACTACCTGTTCGAGCCCAAGTGGGACGGGTTCCGGTCGATCATCTTCCGCTCCGGAGAGTCGGTGGAGATCGGCAGCCGCAACGAGAAGCCCATGACGCGGTACTTCCCCGAGGTGGTCTCGGCGGTGCTCGACAACTTCCCGGAGCAGGCGGTGGTCGACGGGGAGATCGTCGTGGTGGGCGGGTCGGGGGACCGGCTGGACTTCGAGGCGCTGCAGCAGCGCATCCACCCCGCGGCGAGCCGGGTGAAGAAGCTCTCCGTCGAGACGCCGGCGCAGTTCGTCGCGTTCGACCTGCTGTCGCTCGGGGGAGAGGACCTCACCGGACGGCCGTTCGAGGAGCGGCGGTCGTTGCTGGAGAAGGCGTTCGCGGATGTCGAGGCCCCCATCCACCTGACTCGCGCCACCCGTGACCCGGCGGTGGCCCGGGAGTGGTTCGAGCAGTTCGAGGGCGCCGGGCTCGACGGGGTCATCGCCAAGCCCTTGTCGGGCACCTACGAGCAGGACAAGCGGACCATGCTCAAGATCAAGCACGTCCGCACCGCCGACTGCGTGGTGGCCGGCTACCGCACGCACAAGACCGGTGACGACCTCGTCGGCTCCCTGATGCTGGGGCTGTACGACGACAGTGGCTCGCTCATGAGCGTCGGCGTCATCGGCGCGTTCCCCATGGCGAGGCGTCGTGAGCTGTTCGAGGAGCTGCAGCCGCTGGTCACGACGTTCGACGAACACCCGTGGGCCTGGGCCAACGAGGAGATGGGCACGCGCACACCGACCAGCGGGGCCACGAGCCGGTGGAACGCCGGCAAGGACCTGTCGTTCACGCCGCTGCGGCCCGAGCGGGTGGTCGAGGTGAAGTACGACCACATGGAGGGCATCCGCTTCCGCCACACCGCGCAGTTCGTGCGCTGGCGCGACGACCGGGACCCGAGGTCGTGCACCTACGAGCAGCTCGAGGAGCCGGTGAGCTTCGACCTCGCCGACGTGCTCGGCGAGTCCCGCCGATGAGTGCCCCCGTGACCCGGGCCGGCGAGCGGGGCGCGCTGCGGACGACTGCGACGGTGGCGGGCGCTGCCGGTGGGGCACTGGCGGCCACGGCTGCGGTGTCCTCGGTGGGCGCGGCTGCCTACTTCGCCCGACGCGCGCTGACCCCTGACCGCCAGCGCCCTGACGACACCTCGATCCTCGCCGTCGACGAGGGGGTGGTCACCCTGGGGCTGACCCCCGAGACGGTGATGCCGGGGCGCTACGGGCTGTGGCTCGACCAGTCGACCGGTCACGCGCGACTCGGCGATCTCCTCGACGTCGACGAGGACCGGGGCCGCGTACGGCGTGAGGTGCTCGGCGTCGACCGCGGTCACCTCACCCCGGGTTTCGGCCGGTGGAACCAGTACTTCTACGCCGGTGCGCCGGACCGGACCCTCGGCCTGCGGACGGAGTACGTCGACGTCCTGACCGAGCTGGGCACGATGCCCGCGTGGGTGGTGCGGTCCTCCACGCCCTCGACCCGCTGGGCGGTCCTCGTGCACGGTCGTGGAGCCCGGCGCGACGAGGGCCTGCGCGCGGTCCGACCGCTGGTCGAGCAGGGCGTCAACGTGATCATCCCGTCCTACCGCAACGACCTCGGTGCCCGGCGCGGCGCCGACGGGCGCTACAACCTCGGCCTGTCGGAGTGGCGCGACATCGAGGACGCCGGGCTGTGGGCCGTCCAGCAAGGCGCCCGCGAGCTCGTCCTGGTGGGGTGGTCGATGGGCGGCGCGATCGTGCTCCAGACCCTCAGCCGGTCCTGGCTCGCCGACCACGTCAGCCACGTCGTCCTCGACGCCCCGGTCGTCGACTGGACCGACGTCCTGCGGCACCACGCCAGGATCCACGGCATCCCCGACCCGATCGGCGGCCTCAGCCGGGTGCTCATGGGCAAGCGCTGGGCGCGGCGCCTCGTCGGCGTGCACGACCCCCTCGATGTCGCCCAGACCGACTGGGTCAGCCGGGCGGGGGAGCTGTGTCACCGGATGCTGGTGGTCCACTCGGTCGACGACGAGTTCGTGCCGGTGGGACCGTCCCATGCCCTTGCGGCTGCCCGGCCGGACCTGGTGACCATGGAGCGCTGGGAGACCGCCCGGCACACCAAGGAGTGGAACGTCGACCCCGACCGCTGGGAGCGCTCCGTGGCCGAGTTCGTCAGCAGCTAGACGTCGCGCGCGGAGCGTTGGCCCCCGGAGCCCGAGCCCGCGTCAGAGGACGCGGATGAGTCCGCGGTCGGGGTTGGCGGGGTCGTCGAGCCAGGAGACGAAGGCTGGTTCGGGTTCGGGTTCGGGTTCGGACGGTGGACCTTGCGGGACCTCGGGTGCCGGGTCGGGTGGTGGCACGACGGTGAGGCGTCGCTGACCGAGGTGGCTGTCGGGTGGGAGCTCGATGTCGGTCCAGGTGATGGGTCCGCCGGAGGGTGGCTGGTAGGTGCCGGGCGGTGGTTGGGGGTCGCCGCCGGGTGGGGGTGCGGTGTCGGCTGGTCGGGGTGGTCGGATGGTCAGGCCGTGCCGGTTGGTGACGACGAGTCCGTCGGGGGTGTTGGGGTTGCCGGTGATGGTGTGGTCGCCGCGGTCGATGCCGTCGTGGTGGGCGGTGCACAGGGAGATCTGGTTGTGCAGGTCGGTGGT
>NZ_JBFRFA010000068.1:0-6353 GCF_052114585.1 Pedococcus sp. 2YAF34 | reverse complement strand
GTGCGGGAACCCGCGGGGGATTCCCGCACTTCGCGCTCACTGAGGTGGGCGGCGCCGGTACCGAGCCCGGGGCCGCCTTCCCGTTACTGCTGGTGGCTGCGCTGGGCCAGCTCGCTGGTCCGCTCGGCCTCGAGCCGGGCGCGGGCGATGATCGCCTCCGCCTCGGCGTGCGCGGCAGCCACGACCTGGTCGGCTGTCGCCTGCGTACTGCGCAGGAGCGTGAACTCCAGGTCGTGCAGCGCGTCAGCCGCTCGGTGCTGGGAGTGCCGCCCCTCGGAGGGGTGCTCCAGCTCCTCGATGATGGCCGCGAGCCCGGTGTGGAAGTGGCCGAGGGCCGCGTCGACGTCGCGCCCGAGGCCCTGGAGCAGGTCGCGTGCCGCCACGATGGCGTCGTCACCGGACCGGACCCGCGAGCGCACCTCGTCCTGCGCCGAAGTCAGCACGTCGAGCGCCGCCAGCGCCTTGAGCTCGTGGGACTCCGACGGCGACTCCTGGGCGAGCGCGCGGGAGGCGCGCGCCTCGGACCGGTGGGCCGACGTACCGTGCCCGGCTGCATCTCCCACGCCGGCCGGCTCCGGGGCGGTGCCCGGCGCGGCCTCGACGTCCGTCCCCGCCATGGCCTCCCCCGCGGTCTCCTCGGGAACGGCCTGCACGGCCTCCGCGATGGCGGGGGCACCGGTGCCGGTCGCGGCGGCGGTGGCAGCCTCGTCCGCCATCGACACCGTGGTGCGCAGCTCGGTCTCCTTGACGAACAGCACGGCGAGCAGGGCCACCACGCCGAACGCCGCGGCGATCAGGAAGATGTGGCCGGTGGAGTCACCGTAGGCGGCGCGGACGATCTCCCGGATGGGTGCGGGCATGTCCTTGACGTCCAGGGTCCCGGTGCCGCCGCCCGACTGGGCAGCCGCTGCGGCCTTGGGCCCGAGGGCCTTCAGCCCCTCGACGATGTGGTCGCGGACGCCGTTGGCGAGGACCGCACCAAGGACGGACACACCCATCGCGCCGCCGAGGGTGCGGAAGAACGCGATGCTCGCCGACGCGGCGCCGATGTCACGGACGTCGACCGAGTTCTGCACGGCGAGCACGAGGTTCTGCATCATCGCGCCCATGCCGAGGCCCATGAGGGCCATGGCGGTGCCGATCTGCCACAGCGGGGTGAGGTGGTCGAGCCGGCCGAGCCAGACGAGACCGGCGGTGAGGAACACGCCACCGATGACGATGATGCCCTTCCACTTGCCGGTGTTGCTGACGAAGCGACCACCGAGCGTCGAGGACACGAGCAGCGCACCCATGAGCGGGATGGTGAGCAGCCCCGCGTGGGTCGGGCTGTAGCCGCGGGAGATCTGGAAGTACTGGGTGAGGAAGGTGGTGCCACCGAACATCGCGACCCCGACGGCGACGCTGGCGATGATGACCAGGCCGGTGGTGAGGTTGCGCAGCAGGCGGATCGGGATGATCGGCTCGGCTGCCCGGAGCTCCACGACGATGGTCAGCGCGAGGCCGAGAAGGGTGCCGCCGAGGTAGAGCGCGGTCTGCGTGGACCACCACGGGAAGTCGTTGCCCGCGAAGGTGACCCACAGCAGGGGCAGCGAGGACGTGATCGCGATGAGGACGGCGCCGAGGTAGTCGATCTTCGGCATGCGCTTCTCGGTGGTGATGTGCAGGGTCGCCTGGAGGATGAACATGGCGATGATCGCGAGCGGCACGCAGACGTAGAACGTCCAGCGCCAGCCGAGCCCGCTGTCCACGATGAAGCCGCCGAGGAGGGGGCCGCTCACGGTGGACACGGCCATGACGGCGCCCATGTAGCCGGAGTAGCGACCGCGCTCACGCGGGGCGATCATCGCGCCCATGATCGACTGGGTCAGGGCCGTGAGGCCGCCCATGCCGAGGCCCTGGACGACGCGGCAGCCGATGAGGAAGCCGACGCTGTGGGACTGGCCCGCGGCGATCGAGCCGAGGACGAAGACGGCCAGGGAGAGCTGGACGAGCAGCTTCTTGCTGAACAGGTCGGACAGCTTGCCCCAGATCGGCGTGCTGACGGTGGTGGCCAGCAGCGACGCCGTGATGACCCATGTGTACTGGCGCTGGGTGCCGTGCAGGTCGCCGATGATCGTCGGCAGCGCGGTCGAGACGATGGTGCTGCTGATGAGGGCGGTGAACAGGCCTGCGAGCAGCCCGGTCATGGCCTCGAGGATCTGCTTGTGGCTCATCTCGTCGACGGCGGGGCGCGCGGCCGGCGCGGGCGGCTGGCTGGGGAGCGCGGGGGCGGTGGTGGACGACATCACTGGCTTTCGGTGGCGGGCTGGGTGGTGGGAGTGGTCTGGTCGACAGCCCGGGCAGCCGCGGGGTGCCCGGGGCGCAGGCTGGGGGCGAGCCCGCTGTGGCGAGGGGCCCCCAGCTCGGCCGCTCGGAACAGCGCCTGCTCGAGCTGGGCGAGGGTGGAGGGCATCCGGGCGATCTCCTCGTCCGGAACGCCATCGAGGGCTGCCCGGAGGATCTCCGCGTACTCGCGCTGGATCGCGGCGAGCTGCTCGCGGCCGGCCTCGGTGAGGATGATGTGGCAGGAGCGGGCGTCGTGCTCGTCGCGCTCGCGGGTCACGAGGCCGTCCTCCTCCAGGCGCGGGAGCACGCGGCTCACGACCGAGGGGGCGACCCCTGCAGCCACGGCGAGGTCGCCGGGGCGGTCGTGACCACCAGTGGCCCGGGACAGTGCCTTGAGGACGGCGACGGGGGTGCCGGACGCGCCGAGCTGGTCGTGCCGCTGACGGGCGACGGCCCTGCTGGCGCGGATGAGGCTGGTGAGGGCGGCGATGACCTCGAGGGGCCCGTCAGGACGGTCGGTGCCGGCGGCGGGCCTGGTCGCGAAGCTGGTGACCACGGCTACTCCTTTGGTTGCAGAACACAACCATAAACCTAGTTGGTTGTCCTATGCAACTTGTCGCGGCGCAGGGCAGGGCCAGGCGGCGCGGGACCAGGCCGGCGCTAGAGAGCGGTGTCGTTGAGCTGGCGCAGCAGGCGGGCCAGCTCGGCGATGTCGTCGCCGTCCCACGTCGTCAGCTGTGCGCGCAGCCGTTCGCGGCGGCCCTGGAACGACCGCTCGAGCGCCTCCGAGCCCGACGCCGTGAGCCGCACCTGGCGGGCCCGGGCGTCGGCCGGGTCGGGGACGCGCTCGATGAGGCCGAGCTCCTCGAGCACGGAGAGGTTGCGGCTCATCGTCGACTTGTGCAGGCCGAGCACCTCTGAGATGTCGCCGCCACGGGCACCTCCGCCCGCGTCGCCGAGGTCACGCACGGTGACGAGCACGGCATACCCGGAAGGGTCGAGGTCGGGGTGCACCTCGGTCGCGGTGCGCTGCTGGGAGCTGCGCGCCCGGCGCAGCAGCCTGGTGAGCTCGACCTCGAGCTCGCCGAGGGGCGTCGTGGGCGGCATGGGGCCAAGCGTAGGGGCGCCGGCGGCGGCTCCGCTGCCGCTCCGGCGCAGTCGCCCCGGCCGGGAGCGGCGCGGTCACACCGGCCGTGACAAGGTGAGGCGGTGCAGGGACGCCAGAGGTTTCACGGCCAGATCGCCGGGGTCGGCAGCACCAGCGGCGCGCGGGTCGTGGTGGGGCGGTGGACCGCCTCCCCCTTCGGCACCTTCGCCGACGTCATGCTGGAGCAGGCCGACGGACACCGGGTGCTGCTGGCCCCGACGCCGCAGGTGGCCGAGTTCGTCGCCGACACCTACGTCTTCGACGAGGTGGTCGTGTGCCCGGTCAGCGCCGCGGCCACGCTCGGGCGGGCGGGCACCCCGGAGGGCTCCCGGTGGGACGTCCGCGCCGGTGACCTGGCCGTGCGCTTCACCGTCGGCGGCCGGGCACCGCTCGGGACGCTGCTGCGCGCCGTACCCGGTCGCGTCGCCGACAGCACGGCGTTCGCGACGCTCGCCGACCCGGTCGCCCGCCTCACCCTCCGGGGCGTGCGCACGCGCGGCCAGGCCCGGTCGGGGCGGCGGGAGTGGTACGCCGCCCACGACCTGCACCGGATCACCTCCCTGACCGGCAGGTGGCGCCGAGCCGACCTCGGCGCGCTGGCGGCGGTCGACCCGCCCACCCGGTTCGGCTTCTCCTCGACCCCGCGGACGCCGGGTGTCACCTCGGTCGTGACGACGGTCGAGGTGCTCGGTGTTCGCGGAGTGGCGGGCGGAGCACCTCCGACCGTGGTTTGACACACTGCAGCCGTGCGCCGCATCACCCAGTCCCGCAAGCTCCACCAGGTCCGCTACGACGTTCGCGGGCCGATCCTCGTCGAGGCCCAGCGCCTCGAGGCCGAGGGGCACAAGATCCTCAAGCTCAACATCGGCAACCCGGCACCGTTCGGCTTCGAGGCCCCGCAGGCCGTGCTGCAGGACATGGTCCACCACCTGCCCAACGCCCAGGGCTACAGCGACTCCCGCGGCATCTACTCGGCCCGCACGGCGGTCGCGCACTACTACCAGTCGCGTGGGCTGACCGACACGCACGTCGACGACGTCTTCATCGGCAACGGCGTATCCGAGCTGATCTCGATGGTGCTCACCGCGTTCGTCGACGAGGGCAACGAGATCCTCGTGCCGGCGCCCGACTACCCGCTCTGGACGGGCGCGGTCACACTCGCCGGCGGCACCCCGGTCCACTACCGCTGCGACGAGTCGAACGGCTGGAACCCCGACCTCGAGGACATCGAGTCGAAGATCACGCCCAACACCCACGCCCTGGTCGTCATCAACCCCAACAACCCGACCGGCGCCGTCTACAGCGAGGACGTCGTCAAGGGGCTGGTCGACATCGCCCGCCGCCACGACCTCGTCCTGATGTCCGACGAGATCTACGAGAAGATCCTCTTCGCCGACGACCAGTACCAGCCGGTGCACCACCACACCGCGACGTATGCCGGCGACGACGTGCTCTGCCTGACGTTCAGCGGGCTGTCCAAGGCCTACCGCGTGTGCGGCTACCGCGCCGGCTGGGTCATGGTCTCCGGGCCGAAGTCGATGGCGGGCGACTTCCTCGAGGGGCTGACGCTGCTCGCCAACATGCGCATGTGCGCCAACGTCCCCGGGCAGCACGCGATCCAGACGGCCCTCGGCGGCTACCAGTCGATCGAGGAGTACATCCACCCCGGCGGCCGGTTCTACGAGCAGAGCAAGACCGCGTGGAGGCTGCTCAACGAGATCCCCGGCGTCTCCTGCGTCGAGCCGCACGGCGCCCTCTACTGCTTCCCGCGCCTCGACCCCGAGGTCTACCCCATCGAGGACGACCAGGCGTTCGTCATCGACCTGTTGCGGGAGAAGAAGATCCTCGTCACCCACGGCACGGGGTTCAACTGGTTCGAGCCCGACCACTTCCGGCTCGTCACGCTGCCCGACGTCGAGGTGCTCACCGAGGCGATCGGCCGGATCGGGGACTTCCTGGAGACCAAGCGCGCCTGATGACCCCGCGCCCACGAAGCCGCGCACCCCGAAGCCGCGCACCCCGAAGTCGTGTCGGGCTGCTCGTCGCCCTGTCCGGCGGCGGCATGCTCGGCTCGCTGGGCCGGTACGCCGTGGGCCTGGCCCTGCCCCACGCCGCGGGGGCGTTCGCGTGGTCGACCCTGCTGGTCAACGTGACCGGGTCGCTGGCCATGGGCGTGCTGGTGGTGTGGGTGCTGTCCATGGACCGGCCCCACCCCCTGTTGCGCCCGTTCCTCGGGGTCGGGGTGCTCGGGGGCTGGACGACCTTCTCGTCCTTCACCCTGGACGCCCGCACCATGGTCACCGCTGGCCACGGCCTGCTCGCCGCGTCGTACGTCGTGGGGTCGTTCGCCCTGGGCCTGGTCGCCGTCGGGGTCGGGGTCACGCTCGGCGAGCGCGCGTTCGGACCTCGCCCGTGACGGTGACCTCCGCGCTGCTCGTCGCCCTGGGTGCCGCCGCCGGCGCGCCGCTGCGCTTCCTCGTCGACCGGTGGGCGCGCAGGCACAGCCGCGCCGGCACCACCTTGGGCACCCTCATCGTCAACATCGTCGGCTCGTTCCTCCTCGGGGTGGTGGCCGGCCTCCCCGACGCCTCCTCCTGGGTCATGCCGCTCGTCGGGATCGGCTTCTGCGGCGCGCTGACGACGTTCTCGACGCTCGCCTTCGAGCTCTGGGTCTTCCTCGAGCGGCACGAGTGGAAGCCGTTCGCCGCGACCCTGGCGCTCTCGCTCGGGGTCGGCCTCCCCGCCGTCTGGCTCGGCTGGTCCACGGCGCCCCTGCTCGCCTGAGCGCTGCCCGGCTGCAGCCGGCCGGCCAGACCGTCGGCGACCGCGTACGCCGCGCGGCACGGTCCGCCGCTCGGCACCGCGCCGGCGCACCTGGGTG
>NZ_JBFRFA010000067.1:0-6360 GCF_052114585.1 Pedococcus sp. 2YAF34 | reverse complement strand
ACCCCGACGGGGTCACCCCCCACACCTGGGAAATGCTGGTGGCGCTGGATCAGCCGCCGGCAGCCGCCTGCATGGCCGCCTGCATGTCCTTGACCGCCTGCTGGGCGGTCTTCTGGCCCTGCATGGCCGCGTAGAAGTTCTCCTGGATGGCGTTGGTGACCCCGGGGTAGAACGGGGTGACCGGGCGTGGCACCGCGTTTTGGATCGACGTCAACAGTGTGGGCAGGTAGGGGTACTTCTTCACCAGGTCCTGGTCGGCGTAGATCGACTCCAGAACAGGTGCCAGCGACCCCTTCTCCATGTTGGTCTTCTCCTCCTCCGGGCTGGTGATGAACTTCAGGAAGTCCAGGGCCGTGGCCTTGTGCTTGGAGAACGCGCTGATCGCGCCGCTGTGGCCACCGAGGGTCGAGGTGCCGGGGCCGCTCACGCCGGGCAGCGGGGCGACCGCGAACTTGCCCTTGACCTTGGAGGCACCGTCGCTGCCGAACAGGCTGTAGACGTACGGCCAGTTGCGCAGGAACAACAGCTTGCCGGACTCGAAGGCCTGCCGGCTCTGCTCCTCCTGGTAGGTGATGGCCTGCTTGGGGATGTCACCGCTCTTGTAGTGGTCGGCCAGGGCCTGGAGGCCCTTGGCGGCCTCGGGGGAGTCGACGGTCGGCTTGCCGGCGTCGTCGACGACCTTGGCGCCGTAGGCGTTCATCCACTCGGTGGCGTTACACGTGCCGCCCTCGTACTTGGCGAACTGACCGGCGTAGCAGTCCATGCCGTTCTTCTTGGCGATGGAGCACATCGACCACATCTCGTCGAACGTCTTCGGCGGCGTCTTCACGAGGTCGGAGCGGTAGTAGAGCATGGCACCGTCGGAGGCGAACGGCGCGGCGTACAGCGTGTTGTTATACGTCGCCGCGGCGACGGGCGCCTTGAGGAAGCCGTTGGTCGGGAACGCCATCTTGTCCTTGAGCGGCGTCAGCCAGCCCTTGGCCGCGAACTCCGCGGTCCATACGACGTCGACGGACACGACGTCGTAGCTGGGGTCCTTGGCCTGGAAGTGCTGGACGAGGTCGTCGTGCTGCTGGTCAGCCTTGTCGGACTGCTCCTTGATCGAGACCTTCTCGGTGGGGTGCTTGGCATTCCACCGCGCTGCCTGCGGCGCGAGCAGGTTGCTGTTGTCCTTGCCCGAGACATACGTGATGGGGCCTCGGGAGGCAGCGCCGGATGAGGCCGCGTTGCCGGTCTTGTCGCTGCCACCACCGCAGGCAGCGGCGACGAGCGCCACGGACACTGCTCCGGCGAGCACTGTGAGAGTGCGTCGCTTGTTTGATCGGAGGGCCATTCGCCCGCCTCCATTTCTCGCGTCGTGCTGAGGCGGACGTGCCTCGGCAATGAGGTGAACCGACCTCATGTAAACGTTTGCGCTCCGGCAGCGCAATCATTCCCGACACGAACGCGGTAACGATTTCGTAACTGGGGCCGGGGCGCGTGCGTGAACGGGTGGTGCTCAAGTCCGGATGGCGGTCTCCCACGTGGCGACCGGGATCGGCGTCTTTCCACACGACTCGGGCAATTCGGTTGGGCCCGTACGGCGTTCGCAGGCCACGAGCCACTCGCGGCCGTCGCGGTGGCTGACCACCACGGCGACGGCGCCGGAGTCCGGGGCGGGCGCGGCGGTCGCGGGGGCGGAGGTCGTCAGGGCCGTCAACGAGGTCTCCCCGACGAGGTGGCGCACGTGCGACTCGGCCGCCTGCTCGGCACCGTCGAGGGGGCTGCGGCCGCGGTCGTGCAGCGGGCCCAAGGCCCGCTGGGGCAGCTCGCCCCGGCCGGCCGCGGCCAGCACCTCGGTGGACAGCTCGGTGTCGAGGCGGGCCAGGGTGGCACCGTGGGGGAGGAGCACACCGGTGGGGGCGAACCGGTGGCCGCCGGTGTGGGACGCCTCCCAGACGCGCCCCGGGGACACGGCTGCGGCGTCGAGGGTCACCGGGCGTCCGCGGACCGCGCAGCAGACGTCGCGCCGCCCGTTGGTGCACACCAGCAGGACCGGGTCGCTGGGCGACAGGGCGGGCAGGCTCGCGCGCACGGCGTCGGCGTCGCCCCGGGCCAGGGCGTCGAGGTCGACGTCGAGCAGGACCTCGTGGTCGGTCACGCGCCCGGTCAGCAGCCACGGGTCGGGGCCCGCCCACGCGAGGTAGACGACCTGGCCCGGCTCGTGGTGGTCGTCGGCGTGCCGACCGGGGCGGCGGATGAGGCTCAGCCGCCCACCCCTGGTGCTGCACGCCTCGGCCAGCGCGCGACCCAGGCCGGGGGGCAGGTGCGACTCAGTGGCAGCGTCCCGACCCCACGGGCCGGGCTGCTCCACCGCGAGGAAGAACGAGGCCCGGGCCGCCGTGCCGTACGCGCGCAGGCCGGCCCGGTCGAACCCCACCGAGCAGGCGTCCGGCGCCGGGACGGCGTGGCCGGTCACCGTGGCGGGCCGGCGATGCGCGCGATGGCGGCGGGGGCCGGGGTGCCCGAGCCGTCGCGCCGCCCGTTCGCCTCGGGCAGCTCGAGGGCGACGCCGTTGGCACCGGAGGCACGGGCCGGCACGGGACCCGCCCAGGCCAGCACGAGGGTGTCCTCACCCTTGAGGAAGCGGTGGCACCGGACGCCTCCGGTGGCGCGGCCCTTGGCGGGGTACTCGGAGTAGGGGGTGACCTTGATCGAGCCGGGCTCGGTGCCAGGAAGCGCGCCGGAGGAGCCGGAGGAGGTGACCACCACGGCGTCCGCGCCCTGAGGCACCGCGCCGAAGAAGCTGACTCGGTCGCCGCCGCCCAGCTTGATGCCGGCGATCCCGCCTCCGGCACGGCCCTGCGGACGCACGGATGCGGCCCCGAAGCGCAGCAGCTGCGCCTCGGAGGTGATGAAGACGAGGTCCTCGTCGCCGGTCAGCAGCTCGACCGCGCCCACGACCTCGTCGCCGTCCTTGAGTGACACGAGCTCGAACTCGGAGCGGCCCGGGTAGTCGGTGGTGACGCGCTTGACCACGCCCTGGGCGGTGCCGAGCGCGATACCGGGTCCCTCGGGGCCGAGCCCCACGATGGTGAGGGGCTCCTCGCCGGCCGGCAGGTCGACGTACGCCGCGAGCGGGGCGCCGCCGGACAGGCTCGGGGCGCCGTTGGTGGGGGGCAGCGTCGGCAGCTCGAGCGCCGAGAGCCGGACCAGGCGTCCGCGGGAGGTGACGAGGCCGACCTCTCCGCGAGCCGTCGTGCGGACCGCACCGACGAGCGCGTCGTGCTTGCTGCGGGAGCCGTCGGCGGGGATCGGGTCGGCGCCGGTGGTGCGCGCCATGAGCCCGGTGGAGGACAGCAGGACCCAGCAGGGGTCGTCGGCGACCTCGAGCGGCGTCGCCGTGGTCGCCGGCACGCCGGCGGACTCGAGCAGCACCGTACGGCGCGGGGTGCCGTGCGACTTCGCGACCTCGGCGAGCTCGGTGGAGACGGTCCTCAGGAGCAGCTTCTCGTCGCCGAGGATGGCCTCGAGCTCCTCGATCTGGCGCTCGAGGTCGGTCTTCTCGTTCTCGAGCTCGATGCGCGAGAACTTGGTGAGCCGGCGCAGCTGCAGGTCGAGGATGTAGGTCGCCTGCGGGTCGGACAGGTCGAACACGTCCATGAGCCGGGCCTTGGCGGTGTTGCCGTCGTCGGAGGACCGGATGACCTGGATGACCTCGTCGATGTCGAGGATCGCGACAAGCAGGCCCTCGACGAGGTGCAGGCGGTCCTTGCGCTTGCCGAGGCGGTACTCGGTGCGGCGGCGCACGACGTCGGTGCGGAAGTCGACGTAGACGCGCAGCAGGTCCTTCAGTCCCAGGGTCCGCGGCTGGCCGCCGACGAGGGCGACGTTGTTGATGGAGAACGAGTCCTCCATGGGCGTGAGCTTGTAGAGCTGCTCGAGGACCGCGTCGGGGTTGAAGCCGTTCTTGACCTCGATGACCAGCCGCAGGCCGTGCTTGCGGTCGGTGAGGTCCTTGACGTCGGCGATGCCCTGCAGCTTCTTGGACTGCACCGCGTCCTTGAGCTTCTCGATGACCTTCTCCGGGCCGACGAGGTAGGGCAGCTCGGTGACGACGATGCCCATGCGCCGGGGGGAGGTCTTCTCGATGCGGGTGGTGGCGCGCGTGCGGAAGCTGCCGCGGCCGGTGAGGTAGGCGTCGCGGATCCCGTCGAGGCCGACGATGCGCCCACCCGCGGGCAGGTCCGGGCCCGGGACGAACTTCATGAGGTCGTCCAGGGAGCAGGAGGGGTTGGCGATCAGGTGGCGCGCAGCGCCGATGACCTCCACGAGGTTGTGGGGGGCCATGTTGGTGGCCATGCCGACGGCGATTCCGCTGGCGCCGTTGACGAGCAGGTTGGGGAACGCCGCGGGCAGGACCTCGGGCTGAAGGAGCTGGTCGTCGTAGTTGGGGACGAACGGCACCGTCTCCTCGTCGAGCCCGGTCGTCATGAGCAGTGCTGCCGCTGCCGGGCGGGCCTCGGTGTAGCGCGAGGCGGCCGGGCCGTCATCGAGGGAGCCGAAGTTGCCGTGGCCGTCGACGAGGGGCAGCCGCATCGTGAACGGCTGGGCCATACGGACGAGGGCGTCGTAGATCGCGGTGTCACCGTGCGGGTGGTACTTGCCCATGACGTCGCCGACGACGCGTGAGGACTTCACGTGCCCGCGGTCGGGCCGCAGGCCCATCTCGTGCATCGAGAAGAGGATGCGGCGCTGCACGGGCTTCAGGCCGTCGCGCGCGTCGGGCAGGGCGCGCGAGTGGATGACGGAGACGGCGTACTCGAGGAACGCTCCCTGCATCTCCTCGCGGACGTCGATGTCGACGATCCGCTCGACGTAGGTCTCGTCCTCAGGCGCGGACGCGCTCTTGCGGGCCATACCGGGGTGCAACTCCTCGTGGACGCCCCGCGGGCTGCGGGGGAACCCCCCAATCTTGGCCCACGGCTAGACAGGGCCCGGGACCGACTCGCCGGGGCCGGCGCCGAACGCGCCCCGGTGCACGACCTCGGACGCCGGGCGCCGTCCGCGACGCAGGCTCGGCGACGTCGTGCGGGTGAGCTCGTGGCCGAGCGCCACCACACCGACCAGCCGCCGGTCCGCGGGTATGGCGTGGGCCTGCCGCACGGCGTCGTGCCGGTCCGGCGGCACGCCGAAGAACAGCGCCCCCAACCCTTCGTCGACGGCAGTGAGAAGCATGAGCATCGCCGCCATGCCCGTGTCGACGTCCCAGTAGGGGACGGGCCAGCGAGCCGGGTCGCGGTCGATCCAGCCCTTGTCGGGCTCGGCGTAGCGGTCGAGGTAGGCGTCGGGGTGGGACAGGCACAGGACGAGCACAGGGGCAGCGCCCACGCCGCGCAGCCAGGCGTCGGGCTCGCGCTCGCCGTCGCGGGTGGCGGCCCAGAACGCACTGGTCTGCTCCGGTCCCTCGAGGACGACGAAGTCCCAGCCCTGGCTGAACCCGGCGCTGGGGGCGCGCTGCGCTGCGTGCAGGACACGGTCGAGCGACGTGCCCCCGACCGGCCGGTCGGGGTCGAACCGGCGCACCATCCGCCGCCGGCGGACCACCTCTGCGAGCTCCATGGCACCATCCTGTCGCGGGCCGCGTCGACGGCGCTGACAGGATGGCACCAACCACGCGCGGCGCTGCGGCGTCCACGGGACATGACGACGATGACCGCGGTGGTCCTCAGGGGAGGGGTGGGCGTGGCGACGCGGGACCGGGTCGACGTCGAGGCTGCCGTCCGCGAGGTCTACGACGTCCACTACGGCCGCCTCGCCGGCTGGACCGCCCGGCTCGTCGGGGACCACGACCTGGGCCACGACCTTGCCACCGAGGCGTTCCTCAAGCTCTTCCGCGACTTTGCGCGCGTCGACGACCCGCGCGCCTGGCTCTACACCGTCACCGCCAACCTGGTGCGCGACCACTGGCGCAAGCGCGGGCGCGAGTCGGTCGCCTACACCCGGCACGAGGGCGGCCGCGACGACTTCACCCCCGACCCCGACCTGGCGACGACGCTGACCGTCCGCGACGCGGTGCTCGAGCTCCCGGACCGGCTGCGCGTGGTCGTGCTGCTGCACTACTTCGCCGACCTGCCGGTGGCGACCGTCGCACGCCAGCTGGAGAAGTCCGAGGGCACGGTGAAGCGGGACCTGTTCGACGCCCGCCAGCGGATGGCGAAGACCTTGGGAGAGCTGCGATGACCCGGGACCCCCTGGACGACTTCTTCGCGCGTGAGCGCGCCGAGGTCCGTGAGCTGCCTGCGGGCCCGGACCGCTGGGAGGCGCTGCTTGCCGAGTCGCGCCGCCCGCAGCGGCACCGCGCGGTCCTGTGGCTGGGCG
>NZ_JBFRFA010000066.1:0-6516 GCF_052114585.1 Pedococcus sp. 2YAF34 | reverse complement strand
GTACGCCGCGTGGTCACCACGCGGCGTACCGGCCCTCGTCTCTTGGGGAAGGCGGCTCACTCGCCCCGGCTGCTCAGTCGCGCTGCGCCAGGCGGGCGTTGCGGCGCCCGTAGGTGAAGTAGACGACGAAGCCCACGAGCATCCACACCAGGAACCGCGACCACGTCTCGAGCGACAGGTTGGTCATCAGGTAGAGGCAGGCCAGGGCCGACAGCACGGGGATCACGGGGCTCAAGGGCACCCGGAACGGTCGCTTCATGTCCGGGCGGGTCCGGCGCAGGATCGGCACCGCGAGCGAGACCACGACGAACGCGAACAGCGTGCCGATGCTCACCAGGTCGGCGAGGTCCTTGAGCGGGACGAGGGCGGCGAGCAGCGCCACGAGCACGATCGTGCCCATGGTGATGCGGTACGGCGTGCCCCACTTCGGGTGCACCTTGGCCACCGCGGGGGGCAGCAGGCGGTCGCGACCCATGGAGAAGCCGATCCGACCCATGGCGACGATGTCGACGAGGATCACCGAGGTCAGGCCGGCCACCGCCGCGATCGAGATGAGCGTGGCGGCCCAGTCCGCCCCGACCGACTTGAACGCGCTGGCGATGGGGGCGCCCTCGTTGAGCTCGCCGAAAGGGACCATGCCGGTGATGACCAGCGAGACGCCGATGTAGAGCACGGTGCAGATGCCGAGGGTGCCGAGGAGGCCGAGCGGCAGGTCGCGGCTGGGCTTGCGCGTCTCCTCGCCGAGGTTCGCGACGGCCTCGAAGCCCGTGTAGGCGAAGAACACCACGGCGGCGGCAGTCAGGACCCCGGCGAAGCCGAACGCCGTCGGCTCGATGCCGAACACCGCCTGGCTCAGGGGCTGCTTGAGGCCCGAGACGCTCTCGGCGACCGGTCGCGACGGCGGCACGAACGGCGTGAGGTTGGCGCCCTTGACGAAGAACGCACCGGCGACGATGACGAAGACGCAGATGGCGACCTTGACGGCCACCAGGGCGTTGGTGACGCGCGCGCTCTCGCGGATGCCGACGATCGCGACGACGCCGAGCACGAGGACGATCGCGACGGCGCCCACGTTGACGGGCGCCTTCTCGCCGAACAGGGACGTGGGCAGGCCGAACAGCTCCTGCATGTAGCCGGACCAGCCGCGCGCGACGACGGCGGCGCCGAGCGCGAACTCGAGGATGAGGTCCCACCCGATGATCCACGCGAAGACCTCACCGATCGTCGCATAGGCGTAGGTGTACGCGCTGCCGGCGGTGGGCACGGCGGCCGCCATCTCCGCGTAGCAGAGCGCCGCCAGCAGGCTCACGAGCCCGGCGATGGCGAAGGAGAACACGACCCCCGGGCCGGCGTGGTTCTTGGCCTCGATGCCGGTGAGGGTGAAGATGCCGGTGCCGATGACGATCCCGATGCCGAACCCCATGAGGTCCACCGCACCGAGCCGCCGCCGCAGGTGGGTGACCTCGCCGCCGGCCTCGGTGCCCGCGTCGTCCGCCTGGGCCAGGACGTCCTCGACGGGTTTGGTGCGCAGGACCGAGTTGCTGGGATCTCTCATGGCCAACCACCCTAGGGTCGGCCGGAGGCAGCCGCCCGGCGGGCACCGCGCCCGTGGCCCGCAGGGGCGCCGCGCGCGCCGCGCCCCTGGCTGGACGCGGGTCCGCGCGTGAGAGGCTGATCCCATGCAGACGCCCACGCACGCCGGCTGGTTCGACGACCCGGAGGACGCCGAGCAGCTGCGCTACTTCGACGGCGTCGTCTGGACCAAGCACACCACCCCGCGCTCCACGCGTCAGGCCGCTCCCGCGCCGCTGCAGCCCAGCCAGCCCGCGTCGTCGGTCCCGCCGGGTCAGCCGTACGGCGCCCAGCAGCCCGGCGCCCAGCCCGGGGCCCAGTCCGGGGCCCAGCCCGGGGCCCAGTCCGGGGCGCAGCGCCCCTTGCCGCCGACGGCTCCGCCGCAGTGGCAGCACCCGAACCAGCAGTTCCCCGGGAGTCCCCAGCCCGGGCAGTGGATGCCGCCGGCGTACGGCGGGCTGCCCACGGCCCAGCCGAGCACCCCTGACGGGCAGCCGCTCGCGTCGTACTGGCAGCGGGTCGGCGCCTTCATCCTCGACTGGGTGGTCCAGGGCGTCCTTGCCGCGATCGTCGGCTACTACTTCCTCGCCAAGGCGATGGGCGACTACGTCGACCAGTTCAACACCATGGTGGGCAACGCCGAGAGCGGCCAGCAGCCGGACCTGACCGCGCTCGCCGACAGCATCGACACCCGCGCCCTGATGGCCTACAGCGTGGTTGCCATCGCGGTGTTCGTCCTCTACCAGACGTTCTTCCTCACCCGGTTCGGCGCGACGCCCGGCAAGCTTGCTCTCGGCATCAGCGTGCGCCTGCGCGACCGGCCGGGTCGCCTCTCGACGGGTGAGGCGCTGCGCCGTGTCGCCCTGCCGGTGGTGCTCTTCGTCGGACAGATCGTGCCGCTGCTCGGCGTGCTGGCCCTCCTCGTGCGCGTCCTCGACCTGCTGTGGGCCTCCTGGGACCCGCAGAAGCAGGCCCTGCACGACAAGGTCGGCCGGACCAACGTCGTCGTGGGGCGCGCTCCCCGTCCCTAGTCGGCTGCGGGGACGATGGTGCCCCGCACCTCGCCCAGCCCGACCCGGCTTCCCCCGGGTCCCGGCGCCCAGGCACGCAGCACGACGACGTCGCCGTCCTCGAGGAACGAGCGGGTGGAGCCGTCGGCCAGCGTCACCGGTTCCGCGCCGTTCCACGACAGCTCGAGCAGGCTGCCGCGCGTGCCGCGGTCGGTCCCGGAGATGGTCCCCGAGCCGAACAGGTCGCCGGGGCGCACCGAGGCTCCGTTGACGCTGAGGTGGGCGAGCATCTGGGCGGGGGACCAGTAGAGGTCCCGGTACTCGGGGCGGGAGACCACGGTGCCGTTGAGCTCCACCTCGTAGTGGATGTCCAGCCCGTACGCCGTGCCGTCACCGACGAGGTAGGGCAGCGGCTGGGGGTCCTGCGTCGGCAGCTGGACGCGGGCGGAGGCCAGGGCGTCCAGCGGCACGACCCAGGCCGAGATGCTCGTGGCGAAGGACTTGCCGAGGAAGGGCCCGAGCGGCACGTACTCCCACGCCTGGATGTCCCGGGCGCTCCAGTCGTTGAGCAGGACGACGCCGAAGAGGTGCTCGTGGGCGTCGTTGACCGACACCCGCTGCCCGATCACGGTCGAGCCGCCCACGACGAAGCCCAGCTCGGCCTCGATGTCGAGCCGGACGCTGGGGCCGTAGGTCGGCGCGGCCTCCGAGGGCGCCTTGCGCTGCCCGCTGGGGCGGACCACGTCGGTGCCGGAGACGACGACCGTGCCCGCCCTTCCGTGGTAGCCGATGGGCAGGTGCTTCCAGTTCGGAGTGAGCGGCTCGGAGTCCGGCCTGAACAGGCGACCCACGTTGGTGGCGTGCTGCTCGCTGGCGTAGAAGTCGACGTAGTCCGCGACCTCGAACGGCAGGTGCATCCGCACCTGCTCGAGGGGCACCAGGTAGGGCTCGACGCAGTCACGATGGCTGTCCTGGGTGAGCACCTCCGTCAGCCAGGCACGCGCCGCGCCCCAGGCCTGGCGACCCTGGGCGAGGAACGGGTTGAGGGTGGGCCCGAGCCAGACCTCACCGGACTCCATACCGGCGCGCTCGGCGCACGCCCCGGCGTCCAGGACGAGGTCGCCGACGCGGACACCCACGCGCGGCGCGGTGCCCTCGGTGGAGAAGACGCCGTACGCGAGGGTCTGCAGCCCGAAGGGGTGGTCGGCGGGGACGTCGAGATACGAGCGGACGGGGCCGGGGGCGGGGCTCGTCTCGGTGGTCTGGTCGGGCACGGTCAGGCTCCTTGGATGAGGCGGCGCGTCATGAGCTCGCTGATCGGGTCGGCGACCTCACAGCACCCGTATGCCGTGAAGCTCCTGCGGATGGATGCCACGTCGTGTGCGGCGAGGGCGCCGGCACGGCGGGCGAGGTCGTCGTCCGCCCGGTCCGCGAGGACTGCCGTGAGCAGGTCGGGGCCGTCGCCGGCCACGGCACGGTGGACCGCGAGCAGCACGTTGAGCAGCCCGTGCTGCTCGCCCTCGGCCCGGGTGCCGCGCACCAGGTGGTGCAGGCCGCCGGTGAGCTTGAACGGGACCTCGCGGCGTACCGCGGCTGCGACGAAGGCCGCCAGCTCCTGCTCGGTCGGCCACGGCCAGGTCGGGGTGGCGCCGGTGCGGAACTTGGCCTGCACGCCCAGGCCCTCGTCCAGTGCTCGCCGCAGGTCGTCGAGCGCCTGTGCCTGGTGCTCGTCGCGGTCCACCTCGAGGGTCAGCGGGAGCCCTTGCAGCTGCGCGTCCCGCCACTGCGGGGACCACGCCATCTCCACCCCGACCGGCGTCACTCCGCGGGCTGCGACCAGCGTGGTGACGGCGGTCTGCGTCTCCGCCGTCGTGACGCCGGGCCGCGCCACCAAGGCCACCTCGAGGGGTGGGCTCATTGCGGAGGACGTGCTCGCCACGACCGTCTCGAGCCGGCCCGCGTCGGCGACCGGGACGAGCAGCGGTCCCACGAGCGGCGCGTACGCGGCGGCCCGGTGGAACCGGTGGCGACGCACGGCCTCCCCGAGCGGGGCGTTGCCCGGAGGGAACACCGCCGCGTCGTCCACGAGCCCGGTGAACAGTGTCGGGTCGGCGACGCGCTGGGAGGCGGCCTCCGACGACGGTGTCATGGCGGCGAGGCTACTAGGGTGGCAGCGGGCCGAGGACCCGGCCCGCGGTCCCTCTGCGAGAGCGGCGGAGCCAGCCGACGAGACCACGACGAGGTGGACAGTGGCGCACTACCAGGCCATGGGTGACATCCCGCCCAAGCGGCACACGCAGCACCGGCGACCCGCCCGCGGCGGCCGCGCCGGCGAGCTCTACTACGAGGAGCTCATGGGGGAGGAGGGGTTCTCCTCCGACTCCTCCCTGCTCTACCACCGCAACATCCCCTCGACGGTGGTCGCGGCGCGGGAGTGGACCATCGGTGACCTGTCCACGACGCCAAACCACCCGCTGGTGCCGAGGCACCTCAAGCTGCACGAGCTGTTCACCGCCGCCGACGTCAAGCGCACCGACGTGGTGACCGGGCGCCGGCTCGTGCTCGGCAATAGCGACGTCCGCATCTCGTATGCCGTCGCCGGCGCTCCCAGCCCCTGGTACCGCAACGGCGTGGGGGACGAGTGCGTCTACGTCGAGCGGGGACGGGCCCGCGTGGAGACGGTGTTCGGCGCCTTCGACGTCGGCGAGGGCGACTACCTCGTGATCCCCCGGGCCACGACCCACCGGTGGATCCCCAAGCGCTCCACCAAGGAGCCGCTGCGCGCCTACTGCATCGAGGCCAACTCCCACATCGCACCGCCGAAGCGCTACCTGTCGCGCTACGGCCAGCTCCTCGAGCACGCCCCGTACTGCGAGCGGGACCTGCGCGGCCCGGCCGGCCCGCTGCTCGCCGAGGACATCGGGGCCAAGGCCGACGAGGAGACCGAGGTCCTCATCAAGCACCGGGGCAACGGCCCCGGTGGGATCGTGGGCACTGCGCACACGCTGCCGTTCCACCCCCTCGACGTGGTGGGCTGGGACGGCTGCCTCTACCCGTACGCCTTCAACGTCCGCGACTTCGAGCCCATCACCGGGCGGGTGCACCAGCCGCCGCCGGTGCACCAGGTCTTCGAGGGCTGGAACTTCGTCATCTGCAACTTCGTGCCGCGCAAGGTGGACTACCACCCGCTGTCGATCCCGGTGCCGTACTACCACTCGAACGTCGACAGCGACGAGATCATGTTCTACGTCGACGGCGACTACGAGGCGCGCAAGGGCTCCGGCATCGGCAAGGGCTCTGTCTCGGTGCACCCGGGCGGCCACGCCCACGGCCCGCAGCCCGGAGCGAGCGAGGCCTCGATCGGGGCGGAGTACTTCGACGAGCTCGCCGTCATGGTCGACACCTTCCGCCCGCTGGAGCTGGGGGAGGGCGGCCGGGCGGTCGACGACGGTGCCTATGCGTGGTCCTGGAGCCGTCCACGCACCTGATCCAGGCGTGCAACCGGCCTCCTGGAACCACCCGGGGCACCGAAGGCATTGCGCTGCAACAGTTCTCGCGCCGGGAGGGCCTCTGCGGCGGCTCCTCAGCCGCCAGCTGGAGGTGCCTGGGACCTCGATTTTGGCGTCTCGCCGATCATGGTCTACAGTTGAGTCATCGCCGAACGCCAAGCGCGCTTCGATCCCGGTGCCTCGCAGAGCGAGGACGGGATTTGACGCCCAAGTTGCGAAGCGAATAACCTACAACGGTTGCCCCGAAGACCTGAGCCGGAAACGGCGGGTTGATGGTGTGCGTCCGATCCTTGAGAACTCAACAGCGTGTCAAAAATCGATGCCAATTACCTCGTCTCTGGGGTGCCGGCTGCTGGCCTTTCTGGTTGGTGGTTTGGTGTTCTGGAACGAAAATCCTTTGGTTGAACATTGAATGCTAGTGATTT
>NZ_JBFRFA010000065.1:0-6777 GCF_052114585.1 Pedococcus sp. 2YAF34 | reverse complement strand
GCCGCCGTCCGCGCGCCCTACCCGCCCGCCCGCGCCCGCGCGCCCTGACGCTCGCGCAAAGCGGGTGTCCTTGTGCAACACGGGACTTATTTGTCACGGTTTCGCCGAACGACACCCGCTTCGCGGGCTTCGCGGGCTTCGCGGGCTTCGCGGGCTCGCGGGGCTCGCGGGGCTCGCGGGGCTCGCGAGGCACGACCGTATGGCCCCCTCCCCGCCCTCCTCGACTGCGGAGTGGGGGCGTCAGGCGGCTCGGCGCAGCAGGGCTGTCCTGATGCGGGCGAGCACCCTTTCGGGGTGGGCCAGGTCGTCCCAGGTCAGCCGGACCACCTCGTAGCCCAGCGATCGCAGCCGGTCCTCACGTCTCTTCTCTGCGACGAGCTCGCCCCGGCCCTCTGCGCCGGCGTACTTCACCGCCCCGTCGAACTCGACGACAACCCGTCCGGCCACGAGGAAGTCCACCCGGCCGACGAATCCGCCGAGCTCGTCGCGGACAGTCACCTGCGAGGCCACGGGCAGACCGAGCGCCGAGATGACCAAGCGGGTCCTGCTCTCACCCGGCGACTCTGCACGCGGGTCCATCGCGGCCAGCACCCGTCGGACCCTCGCCCGCCCCCGCAGGCCGCCAAGGAGCCGGTCGGCCGCGGCATGCAGGTCGCTGGTCGTGGTCGATCGTCCATGCAGGGCTGCGTCGGCAGCGACCACCCCGGCCTCGACCGACGTCGAACCGGTCAGGACGACGGCATCCGGGACCGCCAGGGTGGGCAGCCCGTCGACCTCGACCCCGGCAACCATCGACCGGAGAGGCATGACCCGGACGCCCGCCACCGTCGTGGACTGCTGGACGTCACTGCTGAGCACCACCAGTCGGCGGTCGACATGCCACAGGGGCAGCCGGTGGAGAGCCAGCGCTGAGTGGTGGCTGGCCAGCTCGACGGCACCCGCCACGGGCTCCGGCCGCGACCGCATCACCGCCATCACGGTCAAGCGGTACTGCTCGTCGCTGTCGGCCTCGACCCAGCGTCGGCCGTCGACGAACGCCCCGCGCCGCAGCCGGCGCAGGCGTCCGCGGGCGACCGCCACCTGCACGTCATACGCGGAGACGCCCAGTCGGGCGAGCTGGGCGGCACCGACAACCCCACCCTGGGCCGTCATGAGGGCGGCTGCCTGCGAGTCCATCCGTCGACAGTGCCCGGCAGGTCCCGCGGCATCGACATCCGCAGGGCGTGGGCTGTGGACAACGCTGGACAGCGAGTCGTCCTGTGGACGCCGCCGACGCGACAAAGCGGGTGTCGTTCGGCAAACACCGGGCATATAAGTCCCGCGTTGCCGAACGACACCCGCTTTGCGCAGAAGGGGTCGAGGCGCGCGGGGCCGGGTCGACCCGAGGGCGCCCAACCCGGGTCAGACGAGGTCGTAGCTCAGCTCGTCGACGATGGGTTCGCCGGTGTGGACGTGCTCGGCGGGCTCGGCGTCGACCTCGGAGTGGGCGCCGCAGCCGTGGTCAAGACTCACGACGCGACCGTCGGAAGGCGACCAGGCGTTGGCGCACACGCCGAAAAAAGAGCGGAGGGCACCTGCCATCGGCAGGAAGTAGCCGCAGGAGGAGCAGGGTGCGGAGGCCTTCTCGGCGACGTCGGCGTGCGGGCCGTTCTCACCCTCGTACCAGCGCTGCGCCGCGGCTTCGCGACCCTCGGCCGACAGCACGCGCTTGCGGCCGAGGCCGAGCTCGAACGTCGCGAGCTCGTCGACCTCCTCGTCGCCCGTGGCCTCGAACCCGGGCTCGAGCAGCGGGTCGTCCTCCTTGTAGGGGAGCACGTCGCCGGCACCGAGGTCGCCGGGGGCGATGCGGTCGGCGTACGGGAGCCACTCCGGAGAGAGCAGCGCGCCGTCACCGGGGACGAGGTTGGTCTCGCACACCGTGGCGACCTTGCCGCGCGGTACCCGGGCCACGGTGATGGCCCAGCGCCAGCCGGGGTAGGACCGCGCGGTGCAGGCGAAGTAGTGGGTGGCGAGGCGCTCGTCGTCCATCTCCATCCCGAGGTGGTCGCCGACCGTGCCCGACTCGGCGATGGACTCGGCGGCCTCGCGGGCCAGGTCGACGGCGGCGTGCAAAACCAGGTCCCGCTTGAGGGCGGCCATCCTCACGGCTCCAGCTGGTCGGCGAGGAACCGGAGCACCTGGGCGACCTTGGTGCCGTGCTCCTTGTCGAGGCGACGGCCGCGACGAAGGGAGTTGGACGCGCTGTCGAGCAGCTTGATGGCGTCCTCGACGAGCGGCGCGAGGTCCTCGGGCGACTTGCGGCCCTGCTCGCGCTTGCCCGCGGCCACGCTGGGGGCCGGCTCGAGCAGCGTCACCGCGAGCGCCTGGGTGCCGCGGCGCCCCTCGGCCACGCTGAAGTCGACGCGCGTGCCGCCCTTGAGCGTGCTCACGCCCTCAGGGAGCGCGTTGGCGTGCAGGAACACGTCGCTGCCGTCGTCGCCGGAGATGAAGCCGAAGCCCTTCTCCGCGTCGTACCACTTGACCTTGCCAGTGGGCACTGTCCACCTCTACATCGAAAAAGTCTGGGTGCGCTCGGTGCGCATCGCAAGGCTATCTGAGGGTGCCAAATCCTTTCCCGTGCGCGACCGCGTTCGTCCTGCGTATGCCGCCGGGGCGGCCGCTGCGCACGGCTCCCCCGTGCGGGATAACCGGTGTCGGGCTGTCGGTGGGGTGCGGGAGGATGTGCGGGTGAGTGAGTCCTCGACCCCCAAACCTGGCGTGCGCCAGTTCTGGGCCGACCTGCCCGTCCCGGGTCGCTGGCTCCTGTCGACCGTGGCCATCCAGACCTTGGGCCGTGGGCTCACCCTGCCGTTCACCGTCATCTACCTCAACGAGGTCCGCGGCATCTCCCTCGACCTCGCCGGGGCGCTCATGGCGTTCATCGCCGTGGTCGCGCTGGTCGTGACCGGCCCCGGCGGCGCCCTGACCGACCGGGTCGGGGCGCGGCGGATGCTGCTGCTGGCCACGGCCGCCCAGCTCGTCGGGTGCGTGGTGCTGGCCTTCGCGACGACACCGCTGGGTGTGGCCCTGGCGTTCACGTTCCTGGGCTTCAACTTCGGCGTCTCGTGGCCGGCGTTCAACGCCCTCGTCGCCGCCATCACCACGGGGCCTGCGCGCCAGCAGTACTTCGGCATCAACTTCGCCCTGGTCAACCTCGGCATCGGCCTCGGCGGCATCATCGGCGGCCTCTACGCCGACGTGCACCACCCCTCGACGTTCACGGTGATCTTCCTCGCCGACGCCGCCAGCATGCTGGTGCCGATCGCCCTGCTCCTCGGGCCGCTGCGCCACGTCCACGGCCGTGCCGAGAAGCCTGAGGGCACCCAGGGCTCGGGTGGCTCCTACCTCGAGATCGTCCGCAACCCGGTGGTCGTGTGGATCACGGTGCTGACCTTCCTCGGCACGTTCGTCGGCTACGGCCAGATGGAGGCCGGGTTCCCCGCCTTCGCGCGCAAGGTCAGCGAGGTGCCGACGGAGGTCATCGGGTTCGCGTTCGCCCTCAACACCGCGGTCATCGTCGGGCTGCAGTTCGCCGTGCTCCACCGGATCAGCGGCCGGCGCCGCACCCGGGTCCTCACGGTCATGGCCGGGCTCTGGGCCCTGGCGTGGGTGGTGCTCGGCTCGACCGGGTTCGCGCCGGGGACAGCCCTGGCGGCGGCCGGGGTGCTGGCGTTCCACGCGTTCTTCGCCCTCGGGGAGACGCTCCTGCAGCCCACCATCCCGGCGATCACCAACGACCTGGCACCGGACCACCTGCGTGGCCGCTACAACGCGGTGAGCGCCGGCGCCTTCCAGGGCGGCACGATCCTCGGACCAGTGGTGGCCGGCTTCATGCTCAACCACGGGTGGTCCACCGAGTTCGTGGTCATGCTCGTCGTCAGCTGTGGGCTGATGGTGCTGCTCGCCCGGGCCGTCGAGCGTCGCATCACGCCCTTCGTCAACGGCGTGCAGCCACCCCTCACGGCAACCGGTGCGGCCGAGGCTGCCCCCGCTCCGGCACCGGGCCTCGCGGCGACTCCCAGCAGCGTGGCTCAGCCCAGCAGCGCGGGCGCGATGCCCCAGGTGCCCGACCACGACTGACCGGGGTCGAGCACGACCAGGCCGTCGCCGGAGTTGAACGCGTTGCTCGGGCACGACATCGGCTCGACGGCGATGCCACGGACCCCGTCGACCCCGGAGTCGGCGCCCTTGGCGGTGAAGACCTGGGCCCAGTCGAGGCCCGGACCGCCCCAGACCGTGACGTCACCGGTCGCGAGACCGCCGACGACCACACCCCAGGCGCCGCCGTCCCGGGTGCGCTCGAGGCCGGTGTACGCGGTGTCGAGGCTGGTGCTCCCCAGCGCCCGGGGGTGCCGGAAGTCCATCTCCGGGCGGACGGGCGCGGTGCCGGTCGGGATCATCGTGTCGTCGACCAGCACCTCCTGCGCCGCCGGGACGGTCAGCTCGACCTCGGCGAGGGACGTCTCCCCGAGCGCGACGTAGGGGTGCGCGCCGTACCCGAACGGCACGGGGCTGCCCCCGACGTTGACGGCGTGGGCGCTCACCGTGAGGCCGCCGGAGTCCAGGACGTAGTTGACGCTGACGTCGAGGATGCCGTCCCAGCCGGGCTGCGGGTGCAGACGCGCGCGGACGGTGAGCGCCGACCAGTCGTCGGCGTGCCAGTGCAGCTGCCATGGCAACCATCGGACGAGGCCGTGGTTGGCGTTCGACAGGGGGATCTCGGTGATGGCCACCTGGTGGTCGGCACCGGCGAAGGTGTAGCGACCGCCGCGGACCCGGTTCGGCCACGGCATCAGCACCTGGCCGCGGCCGGAGCGGCAGACCTCGTCGGCGGCGTAGCCGGCCACGACGTCGACGCCGCCGACCGTGTAGGTGCGCAGGCCGCCGCCGACCTCGACGACGGTGGCTACCTGGCGACCGTGACGCAGGACCCACTGCTCACCACTGGGAAAGGTGCTCACCCGGCCCACGCTAGCGGCCACCGGTCGCGGCCGCCGGGCAGCTGGCCTCGCCGCCTCGACCACCCTCCCCAGCAACAGCAGTGCGCCGCCGAACCGGCTGTCAGGCCTTGCGCAGCACCCGGACGACGACCGCCGGGCCGCCGGACTTCTTCGCCACGACGAGGACCACGTCACCCTTGGCCGGAGCCGAGCCGGCGCCACGCGTGGTCGAGTCGACGGTGTACGTGCCCACGAAGCCGTCGGCGCTCTTGACCGACAGCGACGAGGCACTCGAGGCCGTGACCGTCCCGCGCTGGACCGTCATCACGACCGTGGTGCCGGAGCTGTCGCGCACCGTCACCTCACCGTGCTGCACCGTACCCAGCGCGCCACCCAGCCGACCTCCGGCGAGGGGGTCGGCGCCCGCACCGCCCATGCCGCGCGCCCCTCCCCCCAAGCCGCGAGTGCCTCCACCCATGGGCATGCGACCCGGCCCCTGGCGGCCGAGCTCGCGCTGGGCTGGTCCGACCTGCTCGACCCATGCGCCCCGGTCGTGTCCCGACCAGGCGCGGACCGCGGCGACGGCACCGACGCCGACCAACCCGAGGACGAGCAGCAGGCACAGCCCCGCGGCCACGACGACAGCGATGACGCCGCCGGTGGTCGAGGTGGCCTGGCGCCACAGGCCCGGTCGTGCCGCACCCGGCTCGGGCACAGCGGGTGAGGGACCGCCGGGCCCGGGGCCGGGTGCGGGGTGGTGGGGACCCGGTGCAGGGGCGCCGTACGACGTGCCCTGGGGCTGTGGGGCGCCCTGGGGCTGTGGCGCACCCTGGGGCTGCGGGCCGGGTCGACCCGTGGGCGGCACGGCGCCGGCCTGCAGCGGCTGCGTGGGCTGCCCTCCCTGGGGCGTGCCGCCGAGCGGCTGCCCCTGGGGCGGGTTGGTGGGTCCTGTCGGTTCCGACATCACGGCTCCTCTCGCGAGCACGAGTCTGGATGGGAAACCTGTGACCGTGCTGGGAACGGGCTGGGACCTCCAGGCGAGCTCGGCACCACGAGCAGGAGGCCGTGGACGGTCGTCGACCGCCCGGCCGAGCGGTGGCGCGGTCGACGCGGCGTCGGCCCCGCGGACTACCGTGGTCCGGTGCCCACTCCGACCCGACCCGCGCCGGTCGCAGCGCGGTCGATGGCCGACGACGTGCGGGCACGCACCGACGCCGAGCTGCACGACCTGCTCCACCGGCGTCAGGACCTGGCCCGCCCGGCTCCCGCCGACCTCTCCGCCCTGGCAGCCCGGGCCAGCACCCGCGCGAGCGTGCAGCGTGCGGTCGACTCCCTCGACCTGGCCCACCTCCAGGTCCTCGAGGCGGCGAGCTCAGCTCCCCAACCCGTGACGGCGGAGGCCCTCGCCGCCCTCCTCGGTGCGACGACGGAGCAGGTGGCCCCCACCGTGGACGACCTCTGGGCACTGGCCCTGCTCTGGCGCAGCCCAGAGGGGCTGCGGGTGGTGCGGACCGTCGGCGAGGTGCTCGTGCACCCGGCGGGGCTCGGTCCGAGTGCGAGCGACCTCGCAGGCAGGCCGACAGCGCCGGACGACGTGGCGGCGCTGGTCGACCAGGCACCGGCGGCAGCCCGCGCCATCCTCGACCGCCTCACCTGGGGCCCGCCGGTGGCGGTCCTGCCCGCCGGCACCCCGGAGCGGGTGGCCACCGGCGCCCGCTGGCTGCTGGAGCACCACCTGGTCGCGTCGGTGGGTCCGGAGCAGCTCGTCCTGCCGCGTGAGGTCGCCCTGGCGCTACGC
>NZ_JBFRFA010000064.1:0-6944 GCF_052114585.1 Pedococcus sp. 2YAF34 | reverse complement strand
CACCGTGGGGTGGTGCCGGCCGCCGGCTGGTCAGGTCGGGCGGTCAGTGGCGCAGGTCCCCCTGCTGGACCTCGCTGCCGCGTGCCTCGTCGCCCGCCTCCGGGGAGGTCGGGAGCGAGCCGGGCGTGTGCGCGTGTGTGGCCCTGAACTCCTCCTCCCCGAGCTCTTCAGGGCTCTCGCCACCGATCGCGAGGTCGCGGGACTTGGAGACGGCCACGGCGGCGATGACGATGACGATCGCTGCCGCGGCGATGCCGTAGCGGACGGGCGAGTTCTTGTCGTCGCCGATCGAGAGCGTCACGATCGCCGGCGCGATGAGCACCGAGACCAGGTTCATGACCTTGATCAGCGGGTTGATCGACGGACCTGCGGTGTCCTTGAACGGGTCGCCGACCGTGTCACCGATCACGGTGGCGGCATGGGCGTCGCTGCCCTTGCCTCCGTGGTGGCCGTCCTCGACGATCTTCTTCGCGTTGTCCCACGAGCCACCGGAGTTGGCGAGGAACACGGCCATGAGGGCACCGGTGCCGATCGCGCCCGCGAGGAAGCCGGCGAGCGGCCCGATACCGAGCCCGAAGCCGACCGCGACCGGCATGAGCGCCGCGAGGAGGCCGGGCGTCGCGAGCTCGCGCAGCGAGTCCTTGGTGCAGATGTCGACGACCTTGCCGTACTCGGGCTTGGTGGTGCCCTCCATGATCCCGGGGATCTCGCGGAACTGGCGACGCACCTCGAACACGATGGCGCCGGCGGCCCGGGTGACGGCGTTGATGGCCAGGCCGGAGAAGAGGAACACGGTCGCGGCACCGATGAGCAGGCCCACCAGGACGCTCGGGGTGACGATCTGCAGGTCGAACGCCGTGAGCTGCGACTGGATCTCGGTGATCTGGTCCTGGCTCAGCGCACCCGACTGCGCCTGCTGCTGCAGGCCCTGGATGATCGGCTCGTAGACCGACTTCCACGCGTCGCTGTAGGAGCCGAACAGCGCGGTCGCGGCCAGCACGGCCGTCGCGATCGCGATGCCCTTGGTGATGGCCTTGGTGGTGTTGCCCACCGCGTCGAGGTCGGTGAGGATCTGCGCGCCCTCCCCGTCGACGTCGCCGGACATCTCCGCGATGCCCTGGGCGTTGTCGGAGACCGGGCCGAAGGTGTCCATGGCCACGATGACGCCCACCGTGGTGAGCAGGCCACAGCCCGCCAGCGCGATGAGGAACAGCGACAGGATCACCGAGCCGCCACCGAGCAGGAAGGCGAGGTAGACCGCACCGCCGATGATGACCGCCGTGTAGACCGCGGACTCGAGGCCGACACCGATACCGGACAGGACCACCGTGGCCGCACCCGTGAGCGACGTGCGCGCCACGTCACGGGTCGGGCGCTTGTCGGTGCCGGTGAAGTAGCCCGTGAGCCACAGGATGATCGCCGCGAGGACGATGCCGATGACGACCGCCATGACCGCGGTACGGCGCGGGTCGCCGGCCAGCTGGGTCACCGACTGGTCGCTCGAGCCCAGGCCCGAGAAGGTGTCGGGCAGGTAGAGGTAGGCGGCGACCGCGGACAGCACGGCCGCGATGACGGCCGAGATGTAGAAGCCGCGGTTGATCGCCGACAGGGCGTTCTCGCCCGGGCGGACCCGGGTGATGAACACGCCGATGAGGGCGGTCACCGCGCCGATGGCCGGGACGATGAGCGGGAAGACCAGGCCGTAGGCACCGAACGCGGCCGAGCCGAGGATGAGGGCGGCGACGAGCATCACGGCGTAGGACTCGAAGAGGTCGGCGGCCATGCCGGCGCAGTCGCCCACGTTGTCGCCGACGTTGTCGGCGATGGTGGCGGCGTTGCGCGGGTCGTCCTCGGGTATGCCGGCCTCGACCTTGCCGACGAGGTCGGCACCCACGTCGGCGGCCTTGGTGAAGATGCCGCCGCCGACGCGCATGAACATGGCCAGCAGGGCCGCGCCGAAGCCGAAGCCCTCGAGCACCTTGGGCGCGTCGCCCTTGTAGAAGAGCACCACCACGGAGGCGCCGAGCAGGCCGAGGCCCACCGTCGCCATACCGACCGTGCCGCCGGTGCGGAACGCGATGCGCATGCCGGAGTCGCGGTCGCCGTCACGGGCGGCCGAGGCCACGCGGACGTTGGCCTTGACCGCCAGGCTCATGCCGAAGTAGCCGATCGCAGCCGAGAAGAGGGCGCCGACCACGAAAAAGCCGGAGCGTCCCCAGCGGACTCCAGCGGTGTCGGCGGGGAGCAGGAGCAGCAGGCCGAAGACGAGGACGACGAAGACTGACAGCGTCTTGAACTGGCGGGCGAGGAACGCCTGGGCACCTTCCTCGACGGCGGCGCCGATGTCCTGCATCTTCTCGGTGCCTGCGTCGGCCGCCAGGACCTGCTGGCGGAAGAAGACACCCATGACCAGTGCGATGGCCGCGATCACGGCCACGCCGATCACCAGGGTGAGATTGGTGCCGTCGAGCTGCAGGTCTGCAGCTGCGGCGGGCGCTAGGCGCGTCATTCCATCCTCCTCGATGGGGAAACCTGCGGGATCGCCCACGGACACGTCAGGGCGACGCGCCTCTCGAGGGGACGATGCTCGCGAGGGTAATGCACGTCACACCGATTAGGAGGGCCGGTGAGCCACGTCACAGTGAATAACTCGGAGAACTCCTACGGACGGCGCCGCAGAGGAGGTTCGGCGCGAGTCGCCGCAGGTCAGGCCGTCAGTCGACCGGCCGGTCCGGCCCTGGGTCAGACGGTGGAGGCGGCCGTGGCTCAGACGGTGGAGGCGGCGGTGGCCTCGTCGACGCTCGGGTAGATGTGGAACACCTTGTCGAGCCCGGTGATCTTGAAGACCTTGAGGATGCGGTCCTGGGCGCTGACGATGCGCAGGGAGCCGTTCTGGCCGCGGACCAACTTGAGGCGGCCGACGAGGACGCCGAGGCCGGTGGAGTCCATGAAGGTGACGTTCTCGAGGTCCACGACCAGGCTCGTGCGCCCGGCGGCGACCTGCTTGTCGAGCACCTCGCGCAGCAACGGCGCGGTGTAGACGTCGATCTCTCCCGCCACGTGGACGATGGTCACGGCGCCCTGCTCGCTGCTGGAGACCGACAGGTCCACGGTCACCCTTTCCCTCGACGTCATCTCGCGTGGGCGACCGGCAACACCGTCGGCCCTCGGGATTACCGTAGCGGCAATGTCCATCCCCGCCCGCACCGCGTCCGCCACCCGCCCGGGCTTCGACCCGGATGCGGCCCTGGCGCGCCTCGCCGCGGGCGACCGCGCGCCTCGACTGCGCCACGTCCACGAGGTGCCGGCCCGGGCGGCGCAGCTCGCCGACTGGCCCGACTGGGTCGACCCGTCGGTGTACGCCGCGTGCGCCGGGACGGGGGTCACCTCGCTCTGGTCGCACCAGCGCGAGGCCGCCGACCTCGCCCACGCCGGGTCCCACGTCGTCATGGCGACCGGGACCGCCTCGGGCAAGAGCCTCGGCTACCTCCTGCCCGTCCTCACCGCCCTGGTCGAGGGGTCGACGGCTCCCACCGGCCGCGGGGCGACCGCGCTCTACCTCTCCCCCACCAAGGCCCTGGCCGCCGACCAGCTCGCACGGGTGCAGGGCCTGGCCGTCCCCGGTGTGCGAGCTGCGACCTACGACGGCGACACCCCCACCGAGGAGCGCCGCTGGATCCGTGACCACGCCCAGCTCGTGCTGACCAACCCCGACCTGGTGCACCACTCGCTCCTGCCCCTGCACGAGCGGTGGGCGCCGTTCCTGCGACGGCTGCGCTACGTCGTCATCGACGAGTGCCACGTCTACCGAGGCGTCTTCGGCTCCCACCTCGCCGCCCTGCTGCGCCGCCTGCGCCGGGTCTGCGCGCGGTACGGCGCCTCCCCCACGTTCGTCCTCGCCTCCGCCACCGTGCGCGACCCCGGTGACCACGCCACGAAGCTGGTGGGCCTGCCGGTCACGCCGGTGACCGGGGACGGTTCGCCGCGGGAGGCCATGACGTTCGCGCTGTGGGAGCCCGGCACGCTCGAACCGGGCGGCGCAGCCCCCCTCGTTGACGACCCTGGCGAGGTCGACCTCTCCGGGGAGACGCCTGCGCGCAGGTCGGCGACCTCCGAAGCGGCCGACCTGCTGGCGGAGCTGGTCGAGGCGGGCGTGCAGTCGGTGGCGTTCGCGCGGTCCAGGGCCGGGGTCGAGGCACTCGCGACGAGCTGTCGACGGACCCTGGAGGAGGTGCAGCCCCACCTCGCCGGCGCCGTCGCCGCCTACCGGGGCGGCTACCTGCCCGAGGAGCGGCGCGAGCTCGAACGCGCCCTGCGGACCGGTCGGATCCTGGGCCTCGCCGCCACCAACGCGCTCGAGCTGGGCATCGACATCAGCGGTCTCGACGCCGTGCTCCTTGCAGGCTGGCCGGGCACGCGCGCCAGCCTGTGGCAGCAGGCGGGGCGTGCCGGGCGGGCAGGCACCCGGTCGCTGGCCGTGTTCGTGGCGGCCGACGACCCGCTCGACACCTACGTCGTCAACCACCCCGAGGTGGTCTTCGGCCAGCCGGTCGAGAGCACGGTGCTCGACCCCGGCAACCCCCACGTGCTCGCCCCTCACCTCGCAGCCGCTGCTGCCGAGCTGCCGCTGCGGGAGGAGGACCTGGCCATGTTCGGCCCCGGCGCCCGGGGGCTGCTCGACGCCCTCGTCGCCCGCGGCATCCTGCGACGCCGGCCGCACGGGTGGTTCTGGGCCCGCAGCGACCGGGCGAGCGACCACGTGTCGCTGCGCGGCGCCGGTGACGTCGTCGGCATCGTCGAGAAGCGCACCGGTCGCGTGCTGGGGACGGTGGACGAGGCCTCGGCACACTCGCAGGTCCACACCGGGGCGGTCCACGTCCACCAGGGCGACACCTACGTCGTGACCGAGCTCGACCTCACCACCGGCACCGCGACGGCGGTGCGCGGCGACCCGGGATGGAGCACGTTCTCGCAGTCGGTGAGCGCGTTCGACATCGTCGGGGCCCAGCGGTCGGTGCCGTGGGGTCCGGTCGAGGTGTCGTTCGGGACGGTGCGGGTGCACACCCAGGTCACCAGCTTCCTGCGGCGGCTGCCGGGCGGGGAGGTCCTGGGCACGCACCCGCTCGAACTGCCCCAGCGCACGCTGACCACCAAGGCGGTCTGGTGGACCATGCCGGTCGAGTGGCTCGCCGAGGCCGGCGTGGCCGAGGTCGACATCCCCGGGGCGGCCCACGCTGCCGAGCACGCGGGCATCGGCATGATGCCGCTCGTGGCGACCTCCGACCGCTGGGACATCGGCGGCGTCTCGACCGCCCTGCACCCCGACACCGGGCTGCCGACGATCATGGTCTACGACGGCCACCCGGGCGGTGCGGGCTTCGCCGAGCGCGCCTACGAAGCGTTCGGGACCTGGCTCACCGCCACCCGGGACACGGTGCAGGCCTGCCGTTGCGAGACCGGGTGTCCTGCCTGCGTGCAGTCCCCCAAGTGCGGCAACGGCAACGAGCCGCTCGACAAGGCCGCCGCCGTCCGTCTGTTGTCCGCCGTCCTGCGCCACGCTCCCTCGACGGACTGACCGGCCGCGAGTCGGGCCCGAGCCAGGCGCGCCCCGGCGCGGGCTGTCAGGGCCCGCGGCACGGTCCCTCCGACGGCTTGCGACGACCTCCTTCGCGGGGCGCTCCAGCACCGACGGGCAGACGTCGCGAACCGGGCATAACCGCAGGTTGAGGGCTAGTGTCGAAGCGCGACGGCGCAGACTGCGCCCGGATCTGGAGGTAATCCCGTGGTTCTCATCGGACTGCTGTTAGTGCTGGTGGCCATCGCCGCCGCGGTCCTTCTCGTCATGGGTGCCCTGCCCCTCGACACCACCGCCACCCTCGAGCCCAGCATCTTCAAGTTCGAGCTGACACCGCTCGCCCTGCTCATCGCCGGTGCCGCCATCATGCTGCTGCTCTGGCTGGGTCTCGGCATGATCCGGGGCAGCATGAAGCGCCGCCGCCGGCCGGGCCGAGAGGCCAAGGAGGCACAGCGCCGCGCGGAGCTCGAGGAGAGCATCCGCGCCGACGAGCGCGCCCGGGCCGACGAGACCCACCAGGGCGCCCTGGCCGAGCGCGACCGGCTGCACGACGAGGACCTGCAGACCAAGCTCACTGAGCGTGACCGTCAGCGGGATGACGAGTTCCGCAGCCGCGAGCGCGAGATCGAGGACCGCGTCCGGGCCGAGGAGCGCACCAAGCTCGAGCGGGAGTTCGCCGGGCGCCACGCCACCTCGGGTGCGCCGGTTGCCGCAGGGGTCGCCGGAGCGGGCGCCGGGGCGGGTGCGGCGTACGCCGACCGCGAGCACTCCTCACGGGCCCAGGACGGGTCTGCCGACGAGCGCCTCTACACCCAGGACGACCGCACGCGTGATGACCTCACGCACGGGGACGTGGCTCGTGACGGTGCAACCCGTGACGACCTCGGCCGCCACGACTCGACGCGTGAGGACCTCGTTCGCGACGAGGACCGCGACGGCGCCGACCGCGCGGACGGCACCCACGTGGCCGACGACGGGACGCCGATCGGGGAGCACGACCCGGCGCAGCAGGAGCACCGCCCCGTGCACCGCACGATGGCCGACAAGCTCATGGGTCGCGACCCCGAGCGCAGGGACTGAGCCGCCCCTGCGCCGCCTCCGTGCGGCGCCGCGGACACCACACACCGATCACGGCGCGGGCCCAGCCCGCGCCGTGATCTGTGCCCGGGCGGGTGTCGTCCCGGGCAGCACCAGACCCACCTGCCTCTCGGCGACCAGGGTCACCGAACCGTCGGCGGCGACCATGCAGGAGACCTGACGGGCCGCGTTGCGCGCGACGACCTCAGCGCCCCGAGCGCACGCCCGGCCGGCGTCACCGGAGGCCTGCACCGAGGCCGCCGCGGCCAGCGCCCCCAGGTCGGCCGCCGCC
>NZ_JBFRFA010000063.1:0-6959 GCF_052114585.1 Pedococcus sp. 2YAF34 | reverse complement strand
CGCCCGTCGCGCGGCCGCCGCCCGCCGGGCCGCCGCCGCGGCACGCAGGGCCGGGCGCCCCGTACCCCACGTCCCCAGCGCACCCAGCGCCAACGGCTTCTTGTCCGCCCCCTCGGACGGCTGGATCTCCTCCGAGTTCGGCATGCGCTACCACCCGATCCTGCACTACTGGCGCCTGCACGCCGGTCGCGACTACGCGGCCAACTGCGGCACCCCGATCCGCGCCGCCGCGCCCGGTACCGTCATCTCCGCCGGCTGGGCCGGGGGCTACGGCCAGCGGGTCGAGGTCGACCACGGCATCCTGCGCGGCGTCGACCTGGTCACCGCCTACAACCACATGGAGCGCATCGTGGTCCGCGGTGGTCACGTCAGCCGCGGACAGGTCGTCGGGTACGTCGGGACCACCGGTGAGTCGACCGGCTGCCACCTGCACTTCGAGACCTACGAGGACGGCGTCCCGAAGGACCCGCGCCGCTGGCTCTGACGGACGGCGCGACCCGGCAAACCGCTGGCGGCCGCACCCCGTCCACCGGGTAGCGTTGGCATGCTGGTCGGCCCCCGACCGGCACGGGACGACGGACAGGACGGGCAGTGGCCAAGGACCAGGGTCGCAAGGTGGTGGCGAGCAACCGCAAGGCGCGCCACGACTACCTCATCGAGGACACCTACGAGGCGGGGATCGCGCTCATGGGCACCGAGGTGAAGTCGCTGCGGATGGGCCGGGCCTCGCTGATCGACGGGTATGCCGCGTGGCGTGGGGACGAGCTGTGGCTCGAGGGCGTGCACATCCCGGAGTACGTCCAGGGCACGTGGACCAACCACACGCCGCGCCGGCGCCGCAAGCTGCTGCTCCACCGGGCCGAGCTCGACAAGATCGCGCGCAAGTCCTCCGAGACGGGGCACACGATCGTGCCGCTCCAGCTGTACTTCAAGGACGGGCTCGCCAAGGTCGAGATCGCGGTGGCCAAGGGCAAGCGGCAGTACGACAAGCGCCACGCGCTGCGTGAGCGCCAGGACAACCGCGAGGCGCAGCGCGCGCTGAGCAGCAAGGGGCGCCAGGACGCATGAGCCAGCACGGGGGGACGGTTCGACGCCGACTTCGAGGAGGGGGCAGGCGTCACGGTCCGGGGGTGGTGGCGGCGCTGGTGCTGGCGCTGGCCGTCCTGGTCCTCGGAGGGGCGAGCGCGACGGCGGCGTCCTCGGACGACTACGCGAGCTCCTTCCACGTCGACTTCACCGTCAAGCAGGACGGCTCCGTCGACGTGGCGGAGACCATCGCGTGGCACTTCCCGGACGGTGAGGCCCGGCACGGTATCGAGCGCTACGTCGTCGTACGCGCCGGGTACCAGGACCGGGAGAACACCTACCGCGAGTACCCGATCAGCAAGGTCTCGGCGTCCTCGCCCTCGGGGGCGCCCAGCGACGTGTCCGTGAGCGACGCGGCCGACGGCACCTCGGTGCGGATCCGCGTCGGCAACCCCGACGAGACGGTCTCGGGCACCCAGCGCTACGTCGTGCGGTACACCCTCGGGGCCATCGTCAACGGCTTCACCGACCACGCCGAGCTCTACTACAACCTCGTGGGCTCGGCGAACGACGCCCTCTACGAGGACGTCAGCGCCTCGGTCACCGGGCCGGGTCCGGCCGACCGCGCGGAGTGCTTCTACGGCGAGCTCGGCTCGACCGACCGCTGCACCGCCACGCCCGGGGCGACCGCGCAGTTCAGTGCGCCGCGGGTCGAGCCCGGCCAGGGGGTCTCGATCCTGGCCTCGCTGCCGCGCGACGGGTTCGGCGCCCTGGAGCCGGTGCTGCACGAGGGCGAGGTGACCAGCGACGGCGGGGTCGTCACCACGCAGACATCCAAGGCACTGGGAGCCCTCGCGCTCGGGACCGGTGCGGCCCTGCCGCTGCTCGCCGCCGGCCTCATGGGCACGCTGGTCTACACGCGGGGCCGTGACGAGCAGTACGCCGGCCTCACGCCGGGCCTGACGCCCGGGGTGGGTGAGAGCGCCGCGGTCGTGCACGGCGACAAGCGAGTGACCGCCGTGCAGTTCACCCCGCCCGCAGGCGTCCAGCCCGGCCTGGTCGGCACCGTCATCGACGAGACCGCCAACACCGTCGACGTCTCGGCCACCCTGGTGGACCTCGCGGTCCGCGGCCACCTCACCATCGGCGAGACGGAGAAGGGTGCGTTCCGCAGCAAGGACTGGCTGCTCACCCAGACCGCGCCGTCGGCCGAGCAGGCGCGCACGCCGCTGCAGCCGTACGAGCAGGCGCTGCTCGCGGGCGTGTTCGCCACCTCATCGTCGGTGACGCTGTCCTCCCTGAAGAACCACTTCAAGCCGACGCTGAGCCGGGTGCAGGAGCTCATGTACGACGAGGTCGTGCGCCGCGGCTGGTTCCGCCGGTCGCCCGCCGCCCAGCGCGGTGCCTGGACGACGCTGGGCAGCCTGATGGTGTTCGGCCCGCTGTTCGCCTCGATCTGGCTCGGGGGAGCGGTGTCGCGGCTCGGGGCCGGCAGCGGTTCCCCGGTGCCCCCCGGGTTCGCGCTCGCGGGTGGCTGCGCCCTCGCCGGGGCCATCGTGCTCTTCCTCGGCCGGCGGATGGCTGCCCGCACCGCGGCCGGGAGCGCGGTGCTGGCGCAGTCGGAGGGCTTCAAGCAGTACCTCGTGACCGCGGAGGCCAACCAGATCAAGTGGGAGGAGGCCCAGGACGTCTTCAGCCGCTACCTGCCCTACGCCATCGTGTTCGGGGTGGCCTCCCAGTGGGCGTCGACGTTCGAGAAGGTCGCCGAGGCCGCGGCCGCCGCGGGCCACGTCATCACCCCGCCGCTGTGGTACCTGGGGGGCAACTTCGGCTCGTTCAACGGCATCGCCGACGGCATGGACTCGTTCGCGACGACGGCCGGCGGCACCTTCACCAGCACCCCGGGAAGCTCCGGCGGCTCGGGCTTCTCCGGGGGCGGCGGGTTCTCCGGCGGTGGTGGCGGCGGCTCCTCAGGCGGCTCCTGGTAGCCGACACGGCTCCTGGTGGCCGGCACGACGAAGCGGGGGCGGTGCGGCAACGTCGGGACGGTGGTCCCGGGTCGCCGCGCCGCCCCCGCTTCGCGTGGGTGCGCGTGCCGTCAGTGCTTGAAGGCGTCCTTGACCTTCTCGCCGGCCTGCTTCACGTCGGCCTCGGCCTGGTCGGTGCGGCCCTCGGCCTCGAGGCGCTCGTCGTCGGTGGCCTTGCCCGCAGCCTCCTTCGCCTTGCCCATGGCGTCGTCCTTGCTGTTGTCCAGCTTGTCGGTGAGTCCCATGACTGCACTCCATTCGTCTGGCCTGCGGTGATTTCGGACATGCACGGCGAGTGGCCGCTTCTTGACCTCCGTGCGCTTCGACCGTAACCCGAACACGGGAGAACCGCAGGTCAGCGGTAGTGCAGCCCAGGGCCGACGGCCTAGGAGCCCAGGACGAGGAGCAGGTCGCCGCCCTCGACCTGCTGCTGGGAGCCGATGGCCAGGCGGGTGACCGTCCCGGCCACCGCGGCGGTGATGTTGGCCTCCATCTTCATGGCCTCGATCGTGGCGACCACGGCTCCAGCCTCGACGACGGCGCCCTCCTCGACGGCCAGGCTCACGACCCCCGCGAAGGGGGCGGCGACCTGCCGCTGGTCGGAGGGGTCGGCCTTCTCGGCGGCCTTGACGTCCACTGCGACCTTCTCGTCGCGCACCTGGATCGGGCGCAGCTGGCCGCCCATGGTGAACATGACCGTGCGCATGCCGCGGTCGTCGGCGTCGGAGACCGACTGCAGGCCGATGAGCAGCCGCTTGCCGGGCTCGAGGTCGATCTCGTGCTCGTGCCCGACCTCGATGCCGTGCAGGAACTCGCGCGTGCCCAGCACCGCGAGGTCGGAGTAGGCGTCGCGCGACTTCTCGAAGTCCTTGGTCGGTCCGGGGAAGAGCAGGCGGTTGAGCGTCGGGCGCGGGGCCGCCCGCAGGGCCTCGGCGTCCTCCTCCGACAGCTCGGTGACCCGGGGCCTGGGGTTGCGGCCCTCGAGCGCCTTGGTGCGGAACGGCTCGGGCCAGCCACCGGGCGGGTCGCCGAGCTCGCCGGACAGGAACCCGATGACCGAGTCGGGGATGTCGTACCGGGTCGGGTTGGCCTCGAAGTCGTCGGGGTCGGCCTTCGCGCCCACCAGGGCCAGCGCCAGGTCGCCGACGACCTTGCTGCTCGGGGTCACCTTGACGATGTTGCCGAGGATGCGGTTGGCGGCGGCGTACGTGTCCTCGACGGCCTCGAAGCGGTCGCCGAGCCCGAGGGCGATGGCCTGCTGGCGCAGGTTGGACAGCTGGCCGCCCGGGATCTCGTGCTTGTAGACCCGACCGGTGGGTGCAGGGATCCCCGACTCGAAGGGGGCGTAGACCTGGCGCACCGCCTCCCAGTACGGCTCGAGGTCGTTGACGGCAGCCAGGTCCAGACCGGTCGCGCGAGGAGTGCCGTCCGTGGCGGCGACGAGGGAGGACATCGACGGCTGGCTGGTCGTGCCCGACATGGCCGCGCTCGCGACGTCGACCGCGTCGACCCCGGCGTCGATGGCCGCGAGGAGGGTGCCGAGCTGGCCGCCCGCCGTGTCGTGCGTGTGCAGGTGGACGGGCTGGTCGAACCGCTCGCGCAGGGCCGTGACCAGGGTGCGGGCGGCAGGCGCCCGCAGCAGCCCGGCCATGTCCTTGATGGCGATGACGTGCGCCCCGGCCTCGGCGATCTGCTCGGCCAGGTGCAGGTAGTAGTCGAGGGTGTAGAGCTTCTCGCCGGGGCTGGTGAGGTCGCCGGTGTAGCAGAGCGCGACCTCGGCGACGGCCGTGCCGGTCGCGCGCACGGCGTCGATGGCCGGGCGCATCTGGCTCACGTCGTTGAGCGCGTCGAAGATGCGGAAGATGTCGATGCCCGTGGCCGCGGCCTCGGTGACGAACGCATCCGTGACGGCGGTGGGGTACGGCGTGTATCCGACGGTGTTGCGCCCGCGCAGGAGCATCTGGAGCGGCAGGTTGGGCATCGCCTCGCGCAGCTGGGAGAGCCGGTCCCACGGGTCCTCCGCGAGGAAGCGCAGGGCCACGTCGTAGGTCGCTCCGCCCCAGGCCTCGACGCTGAGCAGCTGCGGGGTCAGCCGCGCGACGTGCGGTGCCACGTGCATGAGGTCGCGGGTGCGCACCCGGGTCGCGAGCAGCGACTGGTGTGCGTCGCGGAAGGTCGTCTCGGTGACTGCGACGGCGTCCTGTGCGCGCAGCGCGTCGGCGAACGCCTGTGGCCCCTCGCGCAGCAGCCGGTCGCGGGCGCCGGGCGGCAGGGGAGCGGTGGTGTCGAGGGCCGGGAGCTTGGAGCGCGGGGAGATGCGGGTGCGGCCCGGCCCGTGGGGCTGGTTGACGGTGACCTCGGCGAGGTAGGTGAGCAGCTTGGTGCCGCGGTCGGCCGAGATCCGTGCGGTCCGCAGCCCCGGCCGCTCGTCGATGAACGCGGTCGACAGGCGCCCGGCCTGGAAGTCCGGCTCCTCGAGCAGCGCCTGCAGGAACGGGATGTTCGTCGAGACGCCACGGATGCGGAACTCCGCGAGCGCGCGGCGGGCGCGCCGTACGGCCGTGGGGAAGTCGCGCCCGCGGCAGGTGAGCTTGACCAGCATCGAGTCGAAGTGGGCGCCGATCTCCGCGCCGACGAACACCGTCCCGCCGTCGAGGCGCACGCCGGCGCCGCCGGCGGAGCGGTAGGTGGTGATGCGGCCGGTGTCGGGGCGGAACCCGTTGGCCGGGTCCTCGGTGGTGATGCGGCACTGCAGGGCGGCGCCGCGGATCTGCAGCGACTCCTGGGACAGCCCGAGGTCGGCCAGGGTCTCGCCGCTGGCGATCCGCATCTGCGAGCTGACGAGGTCGACGTCGGTGATCTCCTCGGTGACGGTGTGCTCGACCTGGATGCGCGGGTTCATCTCGATGAACACGTAGCGGCCGTCGGGGGCGAGGAGGAACTCGACGGTGCCGGCGTTGACGTAGCCGATCTCCCGGGCGAACGCGACGGCGTGCGCGCACATCTGCTCGCGCAGGGCGGGATCGAGGTTGGGCGCCGGGGCGATCTCGACGACCTTCTGGTGGCGGCGCTGGACCGAGCAGTCGCGCTCGAACAGGTGGATGACGTTGCCCTCGCCGTCGGCGAGGATCTGCACCTCGATGTGGCGCGGGCTGACCACGGCCTCCTCGAGGAAGACGGTCGGGTCGCCGAAGGCGGACTCCGCCTCACGCATGCAGGCCTCGAGCGCGTCGCGCAGGTCCTCGCGGCGCTCCACGCGCCGCATACCCCGACCGCCGCCACCGGCCACCGCCTTGGCGAAGACGGGGAACCCGATCTCCTCGGCGCCCGCGACGAGCTCGTCGACGTCGGTGCTGGGGGGAGCGCTGCGCAGGGTGGGCAGACCCGCCTGCTTGGCCGCGGCGATGGCGCGCGCCTTGTTGCCCGTGAGGTGCAGGACCGAGGCCGGCGGCCCGACGAAGGTGACGCCCGCCGCGGCGCAGGCCTCCGCCAGGTCGGGGTTCTCGGACAGGAAGCCGTAGCCGGGGTAGACCGCGTCGGCGCCGGCCTCCACCGCGGTGCGGACGACGCCCTCGGGGTCGAGGTAGGCGCGAACGGGGTGGCCGGGCTCCCCGATCTCGTAGGCCTCGTCGGCCTTGAGCACGTGCTCGGACTTGCGGTCCTCGTACGGGAACACCGCGACGGTCTTCGCGCCGAGCTCGGTGGCCGCCCGGAAGGCCCGGACCGCGATCTCTCCTCGGTTGGCGACGAGCACCTTGCTGAACACGAGACCTCCTGCGGGAGCTGCGGGGGAAGACCACTCGGACGGGCGTGCACGGCGAGTCTATTGAGCGCTCGCGTGGTGAGACAGCCTGACCGCCATGCGGACGCGCCGAGGGCGGACCGGGTTTCCGGTCCGCCCTCGGC
>NZ_JBFRFA010000062.1:0-8800 GCF_052114585.1 Pedococcus sp. 2YAF34 | reverse complement strand
CCGCGGGCGCTGCCTCAGCCGCGGGGGCCTCCGGCTCGTGGGCTGGGGCCTCTGGCTCGGCGGCTGGCGCCTCGCCGGTGGTGGGGGCCTGCTCGGCCTCCGGGACCTCGGCTGCTGGTGCCTCGGCGGCGCTGGGCTCCGGGTCGGTGGCCGTGGGCTCCGGCGCGTCGGCCACGGGGGTGGCCTCGGTCGGGGCGCCGTCCTGCGGCTCGGTGGGGTCTGCCGGGGGCGTCTGCTCGGTCACGTCAGGCCTTCTTCTCGGTCACAGCAACCTTGAGGATGCTGATGGGTGCAGCCGGGGCGCCATCGGTGGCACCACCACTCACACCTGCTGCGGCGATCTTCTCGACAATATCCATTCCACCGGTCACCGTGCCGAAGATGGAGTACCCCTCGGGCACGCTGCTGAGGTCGGTGTCCTTGTAGACCAGGAAGAACTGGTCGGCGTTCGACTTCGGGTCGCTGGTGCGCGCCATCGCCAGGGAGCCGGCAGGGTACTGGCCGTTCTTGGGCGCGTTCTCGATGCCGTAGGAGTAGCCCGGGCCGGTGCCGGTCCCGCCGAGCGGGTCGCCGCACTGGAGCACGTAGATGCCCTGCGTGGTCAGGCGGTGGCACGGGGCGTCGTCGAAGTAGCTGCTCTTCGCCAGGGCGACGAACGAGGCGACGGTCTGGGGAGCCTTCGCGCCGTCGAGCTGCAGGGTGATGTCGCCGCAGTTGGTGGTGAGGACGGCGGTGAACGTCTTGCCCGCGGCGGTCGCCTTGTCGGGGAGTCCCTGCGTCTTGATCGTCGTGGGGCGCGGCGGGGGAGCGGTGCACCCTGCGACCGAGGAGGAGGCGGTCGTGGACGGGGTCGTCGTCGCGCTCGGTGAGGCTGCGGGGGAGTCGTCACCGCCGAGCTTGGTGGCCAGGACGACGAAAGCCAGGACGACGACCAGCACCGCGGCCACGACGGCGAAGGCCTGTCGGTTCCGGGCGGCGTCGCGCTCGCGTTGCGCCGCGCGGGCATCCAGCTTTTCCTGGCGTCGACGCGCCCTGGCTCGTTCCTGCTCCTTGGTCACGCGCGCCAGTCTAGGCAGGCAGCCCGGTCGCTAGGCTGCCGCCCGTGCTGACCCTCGCCTTTCCCGCCGCCGCCTTCGACACGAACTGCTACGTCCTGGCCCCGGCAGCGGGGGAGGAGTGCGTCATCGTCGACCCCGGGATCGGTGTGGAGGAGACGTTGCGCGCCGTGCTCACCGAGCACCGGCTGCGCCCGGCCGCCGTCCTGCTCACCCACGGCCACATCGACCACGTCTACTCGGTGACGCCGGTCTGCGGCGCCGACACGGCGGCGCACATCCACGAGGAGGACCGCTACCGCCTCGTGGACCTGCTGGCCCACGCCAACCCCGGTCTCGTCGGGATGCTCGAGCAGCAGTTCGGGGCCAAGGCCACGTGGACCGAGCCGAGCAACGTCGTGGAGATCCGTGACCGCACCCGGCTCGACCTCGCAGGCCTGTCGCTGGAGGCGCTGCACGCTCCCGGGCACACCGAGGGCTCGGTCATGTTCGCGGTCGACGCAGTGCCGGACGGGGTGGCCGACCAGGTCGACGTGGACCGTACTGTCCTCAGCGGCGACGTCCTCTTCGCCGGGTCGATCGGCCGCACCGACCTGCCCGGTGGCGACCCGGCGGCCATGGACCGGAGCCTGCGCGACGTCGTGCTGCCCCTGCCGGACACCACGCTCGTCCTCCCGGGGCACTACGGGGCCACCACGATGGAGCGCGAGCGGGCGACCAACCCCTACCTGCAAGGATTGGGCGCGTGAAGATCACGCCGATCAGCGGTTTCCCCGAGTACCTGCCCGCCGAGCGGATCGTCGAGCAGCACTTCCTCGACGTCATCCGCGAGACCTTCGAGCTGCACGGGTTCCCCTCGATCGAGACCCGGGCCGTCGAACCCGTCGACCGGCTGCTCGGCAAGGGCGGCGACGCCGACAAGGAGATCTACGGCGTGAGCCGGCTGGCCGGCGAGGAGACCACCGACGCCGAGCTGGGCCTGCACTTCGACCTCACCGTGCCGTTCGCGCGGTACGTCCTCGAAAATGCCGGCCACCTCGCCTTCCCGTTCCGCCGGCACCAGGTCCAGAAGGTGTGGCGCGGCGAGCGGCCGCAGGAGGGCCGCTACCGCGAGTTCACCCAGGCCGACATCGACGTCGTCGACGTGGGGGAGCTGGCGCCGCACTTCGAGGCCGAGATCCCGCTCGTCATGGCCGAGGTGTTCGCCAAGCTGCCGATCGGCCGGATGGTCATCCAGGTCAACAACCGCAAGATCCCCGAGGGCTTCTACCTCGGGATCGGCGTCACCGACGTCATCGGGACGCTGCGCATCGTCGACAAGCTCGACAAGATCGGGCCGGCCAAGGTCGCCGACCTCCTCGTCGAGTCGGGCCTCACGCGCGAGCAGGCCGACCGGTGCCTCGCGCTCGCGGCGATCCGCACCGAGGACCTGTCGTTCGTCGAGCGCGTCCGCGAGCTCGGCGTCGAGCACCCGACCCTCGACGAGGGCTTGGAGGCGCTGGCCCGCGTCATCGACACCGGTATGGCGAACGCCCCCGGAGCGCTCGTCGCCGACCTGCGCATCGCCCGCGGCCTCGACTACTACACCGGCACGGTCTACGAGACCCAGCTCGTCGGCCACGAGTCGTGGGGGTCGTTCTGCTCCGGGGGCCGCTACGACTCGCTCGCGTCCGACGGCAGGACGACCTACCCCGGGGTCGGCATCTCCATCGGCGTCTCCCGGCTCCTCGGCCTCCTGCTCGGCCACAAGATGCTCAGCGCCAGCCGCTCGACGCCGGCCTGCGTCCTGGTCGCCGTCAACGACGAGGACAGCCGGGCCACCTCGACGCGCGTGGCGACCGCCCTGCGCGCCCGCGGCATACCGTGCGAGGTCGCGCCCAAGCCGGCCAAGTTCGGCAAGCAGATCCGGTACGCCGAGCGGCGGGGGATGCCGTACGTCTGGTTCCCCGGCGCGGGCGAGCCCGCCGACGGCAGCGCCACCGGCCCCGACCAGGTCAAGGACATCCGTTCCGGCGAGCAGGTCGACGCGGACGCCTCGGTGTGGACGCCACCCGCCGAGGACCTGCACCCCCAGATCCTGCGCGCGGAGGCCTGACCCATGGACACGACCGGCACGAGCCCCACGGCCCCGACCCCTGCAGGTCCCGACGGGACCCACCCGCTGACCGCCTCGCGCGCCAGCGGTGTGCAGCTGCACATCACCTCGCTGCCCGGCGGACGCCTCGGCCAGCCGGCGCGTGACTTCGTCGACTGGCTCGCCGAGGCCGGCCAGTCGGTCTGGCAGGTGCTGCCCGTCTCCGTGCCCGACCAGCACCGCTCGCCCTACAAGTCGCCGTCCGCGTTCGCCGCCTCCGCGGCGCTGCTGGAGGAGCCGGACGCCCCGGTGGGCCAGGCGGAGCTGGACGCCTTCGCCCAGCGGGAGGCCTACTGGGTCGACTCGTGGACGAGCTTCGGCGGCGACCTCGCCGACCAGGTGCGTTTCGACCGTGAGTGGTCGGCCCTGCGCGCCCACGCCCACGAGCGGGGCATCCAGATCCTCGGGGACGTCCCCATCTACGTCGCGCCCGACGGTGCTGACGAGCGCGCGTGGCCGCAGTTCTTCCGTGACGACGCGGTCGCCGGCTGCCCGCCGGACGCGTATGCCGCGACCGGCCAGCTGTGGGGCAACCCGCTCTACCGCTGGGACGTACTGGCGCAGGACGGCTACCGCTGGTGGGTCGAGCGGCTGCGGCGGACGTTCGCGCTGTTCGACCTGGTGCGGGTCGACCACTTCCGCGGCTTCGCGGCGTACTGGGCGATCCCGGCCGGTGACGAGACGGCGCTCGGTGGACAGTGGGAGACCGGGCCCGGTCGCGCCGTGTTCGACGCCGCGCGCGAGGCGCTCGGGACGCTGCCGGTGCTGGCCGAGGACCTCGGCGACATCGACCAGCCGGTCATCGACCTGCGCAAGGCCCTGGGTTTCCCCGGCATGGCGGTGCTGCAGTTCGGGTTCGAGCCGGCCTACGAGTACAACACCCACGACCTGGCCAACCTCGCGCCCGACCAGGTGGTCTACACCGGCACCCACGACAACGACACCGTCGCCGGCTGGTGGGCCGAGCTGCCCGAGCACCGCCGTGAGCTCGTCCGCGCCGCCTGGCGTGAGCAGGGCGTCGCCGCCAACGGCGACGCCGAGCCCGGCTGGGCGATGATCGAGCTGGCGCTGGGTACGCCCTGCGGCCTGGCCATGATGCAGGCGCAGGACGTGCTCGGGCTGGGCTCGTCGGCGCGGATGAACGCCCCCGGCATCGAGGGCGGCTGGTCCTGGCAGCTGGAGCCCGGCGCCCTCACCGCCGAGCACGCCGCCCGACTGCGCGAGCTGACCGCCGGCTCAGGCCGCGGGCGGGTGCAGGCCTGAGTCCCGCAGCTCCAGCAGCGCCAGCGCCCTGATCGTCGGCGCCTCGCCACGCCGCCAGGCGCCGGTGGGGTCGGGGGAGATGGCGGCGAGCTTGCGCATCGGCTGGCGGGCCATGGCGCGCAGCGCGAACAGGTCGAGGTCGGCCGCCTCGTCGATGAAGCGCTGGGCTGCCGTGGCCCGGCGCACGAAGCGCCCCCGCAGGAACAGCCAGATGAACCCGACGATGAGGATGGGCACGAGGGCGGTGACCCACCCGAGCACGTTCGCCAGCCGGGTCACGGCGTCGACCAGGTCGGTCCCCGCCTGCTGGATGGTGGTGCCTGCCGTGCCTGCCTTCCGGAACGGCGTGGCGATCTGGTCGCCGACCAGCGGCACGTCGCGCACGGCGTCGCCGGCTCCGTTCATCTGCTGACGGAAGCCCGAGCCGGCGTCCTGCAGCTGGTGACCCGGCGCCGCGAGCTCCATCGTCGTGTCGTGGACCAGCCGCCCGACCCAGGCCCACAGGCAGACCCAGGCCACCAGGCCGAGGTCGGCGAGGATCTGGAGGGTGCGGCGGCCCGGCAGGTCTGCGTAGAGCTTCATGCCGCCTACACTCCCATCCGTGCCACCGACCAGCGCGATGGAGCGTGCCGTCCGCAGCTGGCTGGCCCACCTCGACGTCGAGCGCGGCGTCGCCGCCAACACGCTCACCTCCTACCGTCGCGACCTCGGCCGCTACACCGCGTACCTCGCCGGACGGGGGGTGCTGGAACCGTCGGAGGTGACGCAGGCCCACGTCGCCGACTTCCTGGCCACCCTGCGCGAGGGGAGCGCCGACCACCCGCCGCTCGCGGCGTCGTCGACCGCGCGGACGCTTGCGGCGGTCCGCGGGCTCCACCGGTTCCTGGCCCTCGAGGGTGAGGTGCGCACCGATCCCGCCAGTGCCGTCAGCCCGCCGAAGCCACCGGCCCGGCTGCCCAAGGCGATCGCCGTCGACGAGGTCGAGCGGCTCCTGGAGGCCGCCAGCGTCGGCGACACACCGGCGTCACTGCGCGACCGCGCGCTGCTCGAGGTGCTGTACGGCGCGGGCGCCCGCATCTCCGAGGCCATCGGTCTCGACATCGACGACATCGACACCGGCGAGGGCGTGGTGCGGCTCTTCGGCAAGGGCAGCAAGGAGCGCGTCGTCCCGCTGGGCTCGTACGCCGCCGAGGCCGTCGGCGCCTACCTCGTCCGGGGACGTCCCGCCTTCGCCGCCAAGGGGCGGGGGACGCCCGCCGTCTTCCTCAACCAGCGCGGAGGCAGGCTCTCCCGGCAGTCCGCCTGGGCGGTGCTCAAGGCGGCGGCGGAGCGGGCCGACCTGACCGCCCACGTCTCGCCGCACACCCTGCGGCACTCCTTCGCGACGCACCTGCTCGACGGCGGCGCGGACGTGCGCGTCGTGCAGGAGCTGCTCGGCCACGCCTCGGTCACGACGACCCAGATCTACACGCTGGTCACGGTGCAGAGGCTACGTGAGGTCTACGCCCAGAGCCACCCCCGTGCCCGCTGATAGGGTCGTCCCGATCAGCGCGAGGCTGACCGTCGAACGCCAACTCACCGGGAGTGAAACGCCTGTGGAACCTGAGGTGACCACGCAGTCGCAACCGTCCGCCCAGGGCACCCCGGAGACGTCCAGCAGCACCGAGCGCGACCACGCGCGGCTGCCCGGCACGGAGACGGTGGGTCCCGGCCTGCTCGGCCCGACCGGTCGTGCCATGCCGGACTTCCCCGACCCCGCACCCCTGCCCAGCCACGGTCCTGCGCGCATCATCGCCATGTGCAACCAGAAGGGTGGCGTCGGCAAGACGACGACCACCATCAACCTGGGTGCCGCCCTCGCCGAGGTGGGTCGCCGGGTGCTGCTCGTCGACTTCGACCCGCAGGGCGCGCTGTCGGTGGGCCTCGGTGTCCGTGCCAACGAGCTGGACGTCACCATCTACAACCTGCTCGTCGAGCGCGGGCACGACGTCCGTGACGTCATCCAGACGACCGCCACCCACAACCTCGACGTCATCCCGGCCAACATCGACCTGTCGGCCGCCGAGGTGCAGCTGGTCGGGGAGGTCGCCCGCGAGCAGATCCTCGCCCGGGTCCTGCGCCCGGTCATGGACGACTACGACGTCATCCTCATCGACTGCCAGCCCTCGCTGGGCCTGCTCACGGTCAACGCCCTCACCGCGGCGCACGGCGTGATCATCCCGCTGGAGTGCGAGTTCTTCGCCATGCGCGGCGTCGCCCTGCTCGTCGAGACGATCGACAAGATCACCGACCGCCTCAACCCGCGCCTGCAGGTCGACGGCATCCTCGCGACGATGTACGACTCGCGCACCCTGCACAGCAAGGAGGTCGTGCGCAGCGTCGTCGACCACTTCGGCGACCAGGTGTTCCACACGGTCATCAGCCGGACGGTCAAGTTCCCCGACGCCACGCTCGCCGCCGAGCCGATCACCACCTACGCGTCCACGCACGGCGCCGCCGCGTCGTATCGGCAGCTGGCCCGAGAGCTGATCGCCCGTGGTGGGGCGGCCTGACGAGGTGACCGAGGCGGCCACCGCCGTCGAGGGGCCGTCTGCCGGACAGGTCACCCCCGGCGGCGTCATCACCCGTCGCAGCGGCGGTGCCCCGTTCGAGGTGCACCTGGACGTGTTCTCCGGACCGTTCGACCTGCTGCTCGGGCTCATCAGCAAGCACAAGCTCGACATCACCGAGATCGCCCTGGCGAAGGTGACCGACGAGTTCATCGCCCACATCAAGGCCGCCCAGTCCTCGGACTCCGAGTGGGACCTGGGGCAGGCCTCCGAGTTCCTGCTCATCGCCGCGACGCTGCTCGACATCAAGTCGGCCCGACTGCTGCCGCAGACCGGTCCGCAGGACGAGGAGGACCTCGCCCTCATCGAGGCCCGCGACCTGCTGTTCGCGCGGTTGCTGCAGTACCGCGCGTTCAAGGACATCGCGTTCACGTTCGCCGAGCGGATGGCCACCGCCGGGCGGATGACCCCGCGGCAGGCCGGTATCGAGCCGCAGTTCGCGAAGCTCCTGCCCGAGCTCGTCATCAACATCACCCCCGAGCAGCTCGCCATGGTCGCCGCCCGGGCGATGACCCCGAAGGTGCCGCCGACGGTGGGGCTCGAGCACCTGCACGCGCCGCAGGTCAGCGTCCGCGAGCAGGCCGGCCTCATCGGGACCCGGCTGCGCACCGAACGGGTCTGCTCGTTCCGGTCGCTGGTGGCCGACGCCGACTCCACGCTGGTCATCGTGGCGCGGTTCCTGGCCCTGCTGGAGCTGTTCCGGGAGGCGGCCATCGCGTTCGAGCAGGCCGAGGCCCTCGGCGAGCTCACCGTGCGCTGGACCGGCACGGACGACGGCGACATCGAGGTCAGTGACGAGTTCGACGAGGGCGACGAGTTGGACGAGGGCGACGAGCGCGACGGCACGACCGACGACGTAGGCGACGAGGAGAAGACGACCGATGAGTGAGCAGCAACCTGAGCCCGTCCCAGCGGCCGGACCCGACCCGGCGGTCGAGGTGGACGCGGGGGTGGTCGCCGACGAGACGCCCGTGGAGCCAGACGTGGTCGCCGAGGAGCAGATCGCCTTCGACGTCAACGACTTCCCGGGCGGCGCCCGTGGCGCGATCGAGGCCGTGCTCATGGTCGTCGACGAGCCCGTCACCGAGATGGCGCTCGCCTCCGCCCTGGAGCTGCCCGTGGACGACGTGCGCAGCCACCTCGAGGAGCTCGAGGCCGAGTACGCCGCGCAGCAGCGCGGGTTCACGCTGCGGTCAGTGGCCGGCGGGTGGCGGGTCTACAGCCGCTCCGACTACGCACCGGTGGTCGAGAAGTTCCTGCTCGACGGCCAGCAGGCCAAGCTCACCCAGGCGTCCCTCGAGACCCTTGCGGTGATCGCCTACCGCCAGCCCATCTCCAGGTCGCGGGTGTCCGCGGTGCGTGGCGTCAACGTCGACGGCGTCGTGCGCACCCTGGTCAACCGTGGCCTCATCGAGGAGCTCGGCACCGAGACCGAGGGCGGCGCCGTGCTCTACGGCACCACCGCCTACTTCCTCCAGCGTCTGGGGCTCGGAAGCCTCGACGACCTCCCGGCCCTCGCGCCGTACCTTCCCGAGATCGACGTGCTCGACGAGATAGCAGAACAGGGACGCGGATGACACCCCCACGCAGCAGAGACAGCGGAGCCGGATCGGGCCGAGGCGCCGGAGGTGGTCGCGCCGGAGGCTCCGGTGCGAGCCGTTCCGGCGGTGGTCGCCCGGGGTCCGGTGCCGGGCAGGGCGGTGGCCGCGGCGGTGCTGGTGGCCGCGGCGGTGCTGGTG
>NZ_JBFRFA010000061.1:0-9105 GCF_052114585.1 Pedococcus sp. 2YAF34 | reverse complement strand
CCGCCGTCCCACGCACCCCGGCAGCACCTCGACCGCCCGCCGCACACGGCCGGTCGTCCCCACGCGGGTGACGGCGGGGAGGGGCACACCTCCAGCCCCGCCCCGCCGTCACCACTGCGCCGCCGACCCGAGGGTCTGCGGCGCGTGGTCGTGTCAGCGACCTTCAGGTCGGTGTCGCATGGTGAGGTCAGCGGCAGACGGTGCGCTTCGCCTTCGGCTTCGCGAGGTCCTCGAGCAGCGAGGTCACGACCGGTTCGACATCCTTGATGCGGTCGTCGGTGGTCGGGACGGCGTTGAGCAGCACCAGCATGTCGTCGGGGTGCGCCATCGTGGGCGTGCTGTCGTTCCCGCTGTCGCCGACTGCCAGGGCGGCCTTGGTGATGGCGGAGAAGCTCGCCTCGTCGAGGGTGCAGGACAGGGTCTGCCGGTTGACCTTGGCGATGACGCTCCGGTCGACGTCGATGTTGACGGTGTCGGAGAAGCCCGCCACCCCTCCGAACCGCTGGATGGCGATGGGGTAGTCGACCGACGGGGTGGTGGAGGTCGACGCCGTCGCCGGGGCCTTGGGGATCTCCGGCGTCTTCGCGACGCACCCGGTGAGCACCATGCACCCGGCGAGCGCCGCGGTGAGCAGGGTGCCGACGGCGGTGGCACGGGCGGGCGCGGGCAGGGGCGCGGTGGCGGATCGCGACATACCGGACACCCTGCCACGTCGCCCTCCACACAGGGCCACAATCGGGCATGGGCTTCTCCTCCGCGGACCTCGATGTCGCGACCGCCGTGGTGCGCCGTCACTTCCCGGCCACTCCCCAGTTCGCGTGGCCGCTGCTCGGCGCGCACGTCGGCGCCACGGTCTGGGTCAAGCACGAGAACCAGACGCCGACCGGCGCCTTCAAGGTGCGTGGCGGCCTCGTCTACGTCGACCGCCTGAGGCGCGAGCGTCCCCACGTGGCGGGCCTCGTCTCGGCGACCCGCGGCAACCACGGCCAGTCGCTCGCGTATGCCGGAGCCGCTGCGGGACTGCGCGTGGTCATCGTCGTGCCCGAGGGCAACAGCCCTGACAAGAACGCGGCCATGCGCGGTTTCGGGGCGGAGCTCGTCGTCCACGGGGCCGACTTCCAGGAGTCGCGCGAGCACGCGGCCCGGCTGGGAGAGGAGCTGGGCCTGGAGACCGTGCCGTCCTTCCACCCCGACCTGGTCGTCGGCGTCGGCACCTACGCCAAGGAGCTGTTCGACGCCGCCGGTGCGCTGGACACGGTCTACGTGGGGGTCGGCATGGGCTCGGGCATCGCGGGGCTCGTGGGTGTCCGCGACCTGCTCGGGCTGTCGACCCGGGTCGTCGGTGTCGTGGCGGAGCGGGCGCCGGCGACAGCGCTGTCGTTCGCCGCGGCTGCGGTGGTGACGACTGAGCGGGCGGCGACGTTCGTCGACGGGGTCGCGTGCCGGACACCCGACGCCGCAGCCATCGCCACCATGGTGGCCGGGGTGGACCACATCGTGACGGTGGGGGAGGACGACACGGCCGAGGCGATGCGGGTGCTGCTGCGCACGACCCACCAGCTGCCCGAGCCGGCCGGGGCCATCGCCCTGGCCGGGCTCCTCGCCGAACGGGACGCGGCGGCGGGCCGGCGCGTCGGCGTCATCCTTTCCGGCGGCAACTGCGACACCTCGATCCTCACCGAGGTCCTCGCCGGCCGGACGCCGGCCGCCTGAGCCGCCGGGGGTGGGCCACCTATCCTGAGGCCATGAGGCGTGGTGCCCGTCGGGCGGTCGAGGCAGCCCTCGCCCTGGCCGTCGTCGCCACCGGGGCGGCCTGCGCCGGCGGCTCGACCGGGCCGACGTCGTCTACGTCGAGCCGGTCGAGGGCGGGCTGACCCGGCTGCTCGCGATCTTCAGCCGCGACCAGGCCCGCGAGGTGGGGCCCGTGCGCAGCGGACGCGAGACCGACGTCACGATCCTCGCCCAACTGGGGGAAGGTCGCCTTCGCCTACTGCGGCTCGTCGTCCTACACCGCCAAGGTGCTGGCCCTCGGGGCGCAGGTGAACCTCAGCAACGACCAGTCGGGCCGCGGCTACCGACGCGACCGCCCGCGGCCGGCGCCGTACAACCTCATCGGTGACCCCAAGGCCGTCCTGGCCCGCGCCGGCGGCAGTGTCGAGCCCCGCGACATCGGCTTCCGGTACGGCCCTCCGACCGCCGGTGGCGCCCCCGCGACCTCGGTCACGGCGCGATGGCCCGCGGCCACCGTGTCACTGCGGTGGGACGCGAAGCGAGGGCAGTACCTCGTCGTCACCGACGGCCGGCCGGACGTCAGCCCCTCCGGCACCCAGTACGGCGCCTCCACCGTGGTCGTCCAGTACGTCGCCTCCAAGGACTCCGCCAACCGTGACGTCAACGGCCGGCCGACACCGGTGGAGCAGCTCGTGGGTTCGGGCAGGGCCACCGTGCTGCGCGGCGGACGGGTGTGGCAGGGCACGTGGTCGCGCTCCGGCGCCACGTCGCCGACGACCTTCACCGCGGACGGGCAGGTCGTGACCTTCGCGCCCCAGGGCCCCGTGTGGGTCCTCCTCGTGCCGACCGGCCGGGTCGCGACGGTCCGCTGAGCGCTCGACGGCGCTGCGGGCACCGGCCCGACGTAGGGGGCAGCCGCATGCCGCCACCCCTGTCAGGGAGCTGTCAGGCACCGTCCCACAGCGGCCGCGGGGTCGCCGCCGCGATCTGACAACACCGCGTCTGCGCTGGTCAGCGCCGTCCGAAGGGCGCCGCGGCGTCAGGAGGCGACTTCAGGGCTGCCGGACACCGGGCCGTGCGCCCGAGGGTGGGTGCCGTCCGACAGACCGTGACCGCCCCCGCTTCTCGCGGCCGGCGGCACCAACCCAGGAGCTCCGATGTCCGCTCGTCCTTGGTCCAAGCCGCCGCGCACCGCCTCGTGGCCCGTGCTCGGTGTCGCCCTGGCGGCTCTCCTGGGGGTCGCGGCACCGGGAGGTGCCACCCCTTCCCGAGCGCAGGCCGCCACCCTGCCCGTCGTCAACATGGAGGCGACAGTCAAGGCCGCCCAGATCGACCCGCGCCGGGCCGACGACACCCTCACACAGGGAGCGAAGGCCAGCGTCCTCGCGGTCGAGAACGCGCTCCACGCCGAGCACCTCCTCGACGCCCAGTGGGTGGACGGCTACTTCGGCAGCAAGACCGTCGAGGCCTACGCCGCCTACCAGGCCTCCCTCGGGTACCACGGCCTCGATGCCAACGGGCTCCCGGGCGCGACCTCCCTGACCTCGCTGGGTAAGGGGCGCTTCAGCGTCACCCACCTCATCGGTCCGGGGTCAGAGGTACCCATGGACGGCTACGTCGTCGACACCCGCACGCGCAGCATGCTCCTGGAGGCCGAGCGCCGCCTGGGCCGCAACCTCGTCCTCGACCAGGGCTCCTACAACCCCGGCGGGGACCCGACCTCGGCGGGTACGCACGACGGCGGGGGAGTCGTCGACATCTCCGTCGCCGGCATGACCGCGAGCACCCGCACCCAGGTGGCGCGCGCGCTCCGAGAGGTGGGTTTCGCCGCCTGGGTCCGCAACCCCACGCAGGGTGACTGGCCCTGGCACATCCACGCGGTCGCCATCAGCGACACCGACCTCTCCAGCCAGGCGCAGCACCAGGCCGGCGACTACTACCTCGGCCTCAACGGCCTCGCCAACCACGCCGCGGACGACGGGCCGTCCGTCGTCATCCACACCTGGGAGGAGTACCAGCGACTGTCCTGACCTGCTCCCGACACGATCCCGACCCGCCACGACCTGCCTCGACCGGTCCCTCCTGACCGGTTGCCTGCAGAGCTCCACGAACAGCAGCTCCGACATCCACGAAGGGAAACCCATGAAGCTCCTCAGCAAGCCATTCGCCCTGGCCGCGGCGGCGGCGCTCGCAGCGCCGATGCTCGGCATCGGCGTCTCGAGCGCGTCGGCCGCCACGCGCGACGGCGCCTGCAACGACGGCGAGTTCTGCTACTACTACAACAGCGACCAGGCCGGCTCGGTCTCCGACTTCGGCGGTTCCATCGGGGACTACGGGACGACCCAGCCGGACTGCTACGACTTCAAGGGCGCTGGCAACGGCAAGGGCGTGTGCGTCAAGAACAACGCGGCGTCGGTCTGGAACCGCAGCAGCAAGACGGTCCGCGTCTACTACAACAGCAACTACGCCGGCTCCTACCAGGACATCCCGGGTGGGACCAAGCGCAACCTCAACACCACGCTCAAGAACAACAACGCCTCGCACCAGTTCATCAGCACGAGCACCGAGTCCTGCAAGAACTCGTTCGGGAACCCCCGCACCTGCGCGGAGGCTGTGACGTGGGCGAAGAACCACATCACGACCAGCTACCACTCCGAGTACGTCGGCATGTGCGACCACGTCATGGGCCTCGCCTACGGCTGGGCCCACAGTGGCTCCAGCACGGCATACGTGCACTGGACCCAGATCCCGACCAGCTACCGGCACGGTGGTGACCGGTCCGTCCCCGCAGGCGGCCTCGCGTTCTTCAGCGGCGGCAGCAGTGGTGCCGGCCACGTGATGATCTCGATCGGCGGCGGTGACTTCATCTCGACCGACATCAACGGCACGGGCACGCTCACCAAGACCACGATCGGCGCCATCGAGAGCCGGTGGGGCCAGCACTACCTCGGTTGGGCCCAGCCGTGGTTCAAGGCGAACCACTGAGCCGGGACGGGCGGGGGAGAACGACCGTGAGAAGGGGACCGGCCCGTCTGGGGTCAGCCGTGGTCAGTGTCCTGGTCGCCCTCGTCGGGGTCGCCACGTTCGCCTCACCGGCGAGCGCGGCGGCCCGCGACGGGGCCTGCAACAGTGGCGAGTTCTGCTACTACTACAACAGCAACCAAGCCGGGTCGGTCTCCGACTTCGCCGACTCCCTCGACGACTACGGCGCGACCCAGCCCAGCTGCTACGAGTTCAAGGGCGCAGGCGCAGGCCAGGGGATCTGCGTCAAGAACAACGCGGCGTCGGTCTGGAACCGCACCGGCAAGACCGTCCGGGTCTACTACAACAGCAACTTCGCCGGAGCCCACCAGGACTTCGCGCCCGGCGCGCAGGCAAACCTCAACGCGACGCTGAAGAACAACAACGCGTCGCACGAGCTCCTGGCCTCCGGCCCGGCGGGGTGCCACACCGACGGGACCAACACCACGCTTCCCAGCTCGATCCTGGTGTACCGGGTCTCGCTAGGCCGCGTGGACAGGGTGGCGTTCAAGACGTACGTCAAGAACGTCCTGCCGAACGAGTGGGTCCCGAGCTGGCCGGCGGCGTCGCTCAAGTCCGGGGCCATGGCGGTGAAGAGCTACGGCTGGTACTGGGCGCTGCACTCCACCCGCACGACCTCGTGGGGAGCCTGTTACGACGTCCGGGACGACACGGGGGACCAGGTGTACCGGCCCGGTACCGCGGTGTCCTCGACCAGCTCCGCGGTCGACGCGACGTGGGGCACCCGGATGACCCGCAGCGGCAACATCCTCCAGGCGCACTACTGCTCGACGACCACGGCATGTGGCGCCTGGGTGGCGGGCAACTGGATGTCGCAGTACGGCTCGCGTGACCTGGCCCAAGCGGGGCACGGCTACGCGTACATCCTCAACCACTACTACGACAACGTCGTGCTCACCTCCTAGGCCAAGCACTCCAGGTCCCGTCCGGGTGGTCGTCCAGCAGGCGGCGGCTCCGGGCGGGACCTTGGGCCATCCCGGGCAACAACTCCCATTTGATGGCTTCTGCGGTTGATTGCCCCTTTTGGTATCGGCCCTCGTGGCGTAGCGTCCCTCTCGCGGCCCCGACGGGCGGGGCCGGGGGACGGCCGGGAGGGCGCCGTGGGGGACGTCGCGGGGCAAGCCACGTGGACGACGAGGGCCGAGGCCATCGAGGACTTCGCGCGGGAGCTCGCAGACCTGCGCGAGTCGGTGGGACGACCGTCGTTCCGGGCCATGGCGGGGCGGTCGAAGGTCATCTCGCACACGACCCTGCACGAGGCGGTGCACGGCAACCGCCTGCCCAGCTGGGCGACGACCGTCGAGTTCGTCAAGGCCTGTGGAGCCGATCCGGCGGCGTACCGGGACCGGTGGGAAGGGGCGGCCAGGTCGGCCGGGTGCCTGGCCAGGGCCGTCGTGCCGTCCTTGCCTGACCCGGCCCTGCCACTCGTCGTCGAACCACTCGTCGTCGAACCACCCGTCGTCGAACCACTCATCGGCCCAGCGGCGTCCCCCACCACAGGCCGGCGTCGACCGCGACGGGCTGTGACGGCGCTCGCCGCAGCTGCCCTCCTCGCATCGGCGGGTGGCGTGGCATGGTCGGTCGCAGGCCACGCCGAGACGCCGGCGGCCGCGCCGCCGCCGGTCGCCCGTGACTGCCCCGTACGCCGGGCCAACCCCCCTGCGGCAGCCCCGGTCCACGCAGGGGACCGCGCGGCGTTCGTCGCCGACGTGACCTTGCCGGACTGCAGCCACGTGGCCAGGGGGCAGCGCGTCGACAAGGTCTGGCGCCTGAAGAACGCGGGCAGTGTCCCGTGGGCCGGCTACACGCTGCACCGTCTCGACGTGCCGCAGGGCCGTGACGAGTGCCAGACGATCCCCGATGTCCCGGTCCCGGACACCGCGCCCGGTGGCCTGGTCGACGTCGAGGTCCAGGTCAGCGTCCCCCCGACGGCCGGGTTCTGCCTCGTGCGCTACAAGATGGTCGACGGCGACGGCGTCGTGGCGTTCCCCGGGAGCCGGCCCGTCACCTTCCAGCTCGTCGTCGACTGAGCCGGTCAGGTCCCGACGGGACCGGGTCGGTGAGATTCCTCGCACCCGTCGCACCCGCGGGACCCTCCCGTGCGCGACAGGACTAGTCTCGGGGCCGAACCTCACCCATCAGCAGACGAGGACGTCAGACGTGGATCTGTTCGAATACCAGGCTCGAGACATGTTCGAGAAGCACGGCGTACCCGTGCTGGCCGGCGCGACCGCCACCACCCCGCAGCAGGCTCGTGAAGCCGCCGAGGCCATCGGCCCCAAGAGCGGCGGGGTCACCGTCGTCAAGGCCCAGGTGAAGACCGGCGGGCGCGGAAAGGCCGGCGGCGTCAAGGTCGCCAAGAGCGCCGACGAGGCGCAGCAGCACGCGCAGGCCATCCTCGGCATGGACATCAAGGGCCACACCGTGGGCACCGTGATGATCGCCCAGGGCGCGCGCATCGCCGAGGAGTACTACTTCTCGGTGCTGCTCGACCGGGCCAACCGCTCCTACCTCGCGATGTGCAGCAAGGAGGGCGGTATGGAGATCGAGCAGCTCGCGGTCGAGCGTCCCGAGGCCCTCGCCCGCATCGCGGTCGACCCCAACACCGGCATCGACGCGGCCAAGGCCGCCGAGATCGTCGAGGCCGCCGGGTTCGACGCCGAGACCGGCGCCAAGATCGCCCCGGTGCTCGAGAAGCTCTGGGAGGTCTACCGCGACGAGGACGCCACGCTCGTGGAGGTCAACCCGCTGGTGAAGACCGAGGACGGCGACATCGTCGCGCTCGACGGCAAGGTGACCCTCGACGCCAACGCCGACTTCCGCCACCCCGACCACGAGGCGCTCGAGGACAAGGCTGCAGCGGACCCGCTCGAGGCCGCGGCCAAGGAGAAGGGCCTCAACTACGTCAAGCTCGACGGTTCAGTCGGCATCATCGGCAACGGCGCGGGCCTGGTCATGTCGACCCTCGACGTCGTCGCCTACGCCGGTGAGGAGTTCGCCGGGTCGCCCAAGCCTGCCAACTTCCTCGACATCGGTGGCGGCGCCTCCGCCGAGGTCATGGCCAACGGACTGCACATCATCCTCGGCGACGAGCAGGTGAAGTCGGTGTTCGTCAACGTGTTCGGTGGCATCACCTCCTGCGACGCCGTCGCCAACGGCATCGTCGGCGCGCTCAACGCGCTCGGCGACGAGGCGACCAAGCCGCTCGTCGTGCGGCTCGACGGCAACAACGTGGAGGAGGGCCGGCGCATCCTCGCCGAGGCCAACCACCCGCTGGTGACCATCGAAGAGACCATGGACGGCGCGGCCCGCAAGGCCGCCGAGCTGGCTTCGGCCGCCACGAACTGACAAGGGCCGGGAGAACACAACAATGGCAATCTTTCTCGATGAGAACTCCAAGGTCATCGTCCAGGGCATGACCGGCTCCGAGGGCATGAAGCACACGCAGCGCATGCTCGCCTCGGGCACCTCGATCGTCGGCGGCGTCAACCCGCGCAAGGCCGGCACCACGGTCGAGTTCGACGGCGGCACCACCGTGCCCGTCTTCGGCACGGTCGCCGAGGCGATGAAGGAGACCGGCGCCAACGTGTCGGTCATCTTCGTCCCGCCGGCCTTCGCCAAGTCGGCCGTGGTCGAGGCCATCGACGCCGCCATCCCGCTCGCCGTGGTCATCACCGAGGGCATCGCGGTCAAGGACTCCGCGGAGTTCTACGCCTACTCCAGGACCAAGGGCACGACCCGCATCGTCGGCCCCAACTGCCCGGGCCTGATCAGCCCCGGGAAGTCCAACGCCGGCATCATCCCCGCCAACATCGCGGGTGCCGGCCGCATCGGCCTGGTGTCGAAGTCGGGCACGCTGACCTACCAGATGATGTACGAGCTGCGGGAGTTCGGCTTCTCCTCCGCCGTCGGCATCGGCGGTGACCCGATCATCGGCACCACCCACATCGACTGCCTCGAGGCGTTCGAGAAGGACCCGGAGACCGACGCCATCGTCATGATCGGCGAGATCGGCGGCGACGCCGAGGAGCGCGCGGCTGCCTACATCAAGGAGCACGTGACCAAGCCGGTCGTCGGCTACGTCGCCGGGTTCACCGCCCCCGAGGGCAAGACCATGGGCCACGCCGGCGCCATCGTCTCGGGCTCGGCCGGCACGGCTGCCGCCAAGCAGGAGGCCCTCGAGGCCGCGGGCGTGAAGGTCGGCAAGACGCCGTCCGCCACGGCCGACCTCATGCGCGAGATCATGCGAAGCCTCAAGGGCTGAGCACCTGCACAAGTAGCCTGTCCCGCAAGGGATCGCACGAAGGCCGTCACCCCGGTGGGGTGACGGCC
>NZ_JBFRFA010000060.1:0-9304 GCF_052114585.1 Pedococcus sp. 2YAF34 | reverse complement strand
GCGCACCCCGATGGGTGCGCGGCACTCGTGCGGGGGGAGCGGGTCAGGCCTTGAGGTCCGCACGGCGGCGCAGGACGTGGGCCCCGACACCGAGCAGCAGCAGCGCCCCACCGAGGCCGGCGAGCGGGCCGTTGTCCGAACCGGTGGCAGCCAGCTCGGGGCGGGCGGCCGGGGCCGCCGCGGGGGCGGCACCGGGCACGGCGACCGGGATCGCCGAGGCCGGGGCGGCGGTGATGGTGAAGTCGGCGGCGCCGACCGCGTCGGGGTTGCTGGGGTCGCCGCAGACGACGATGGCGAGCGCGTCGCCGGTGTCGACGAACTCACCGGCGGTCAGCGTGTCGTTGTAGGTGACGGTGCCGTCGGCGGCCGGGGTGACGACCTCGTCGAGGAAGGGCTCGTCGTTCTCGCCGACGCCCGCGAGGACCTCTGCGGTGGTGGTGCCGGGGGCGCAGGCGCCGGTGATCGTGTACTTCGACCCGATGGCGACGGTGTACGGGCTGACCGTCACGTCGATCTCGTCGAAGAGGAGGTCGGTGGCCAGCAGGAACTGGGCAGAAGCCGTGCCGAGGGCGGCGGGCTCGTCGTAGCGGAAGCAGTCGACGGTGACGTTCGCGGCGCCGAAGTCGCCCTTGGAGACGTCGAGGTCGGCGGAGTAGGACAGGTCGGTCCCATCGACCTTGACGCTCTCGCGGGCGATCTCGGTGCCGTTCTGGGAGACCGTGAGCACGGCAGCCGTGCTGCGGGCGGCGCACGTGCCCGAGGCGTTGAGGACCTGGTCGGACATGACGACGTCCGACGGGTCGAGCTTGATCGTGGTCCCGGGGGCCGCGCTGGCCGGACCGGCCAGGAAGAGGCCGGCGCCGAGGACGGCGACGGCAGCCGCGGCGGACAGGCGGAAGCGGGCAGCAGGCATGGGGTTCCTCGTGGGTTCGTGGTGTCAGGGCGAGCAGGTGCGGTGCTCGCGCGGCGACAGTAGCGAGCGGGTGCCGCCCACACCGACAAAACGACACGCATTGCGTCTCGACGCAACACACTCGGGCCGAACGGCCGAGGTCAGCCGCCCACGCAGCCCGGTGACTGCAGGGGCCTCAGGGCCGCGGTGGTCTCCTCCGTCACGAACGCGAACGGCACCGCGCTGTCCTCGAACCGTGCCGGCACGGCGACGACCCCCGCGGCAGCCGCGCCGCGCAGAGCCCTGGCCAGGGACAGGATCTGGGGCACCCGGAGACCGCCGTCGCGACGCAGGCTGGGCCCGGCGGCCCAGAGGGCGCGCTGCACGGTGACCGGGTCGTCGAGCGCGGCACTGACCCCTCCGAGGACCTGGGCGGCATGGGTGGAACGCGTCGGGTCGGCGGCGCGGTCGGCCACCCACCGCCCACCGCGCTTCACCTCCGGGTGCCGCGAGCGCACCCAGGCAAGGGCCTGCCGGCCGTCGAGGCGCTGCGGGCCGGCCGGCAGGTCGAGCTGGGCCCGCCGGTCACGGGTGGGCGCGGCCAGGGTGACCCGGACCCCACCGACCGTGTCGACCAGGTCGACGAGGGCGGCGAAGTCGGCGACCACCATGTGGTCCACGCCGACGCCCACGTCGGCGCAGAGGCTGTCGACCAGCGCCTTCGGGCCGTCGGCCAGCGAGAGGCCGAGGCGGTGGGGGGCGTCCCGCTCCTCGCCGACGTAGAGGTCACGCGGCACGGAGTACAGGCGAGCCGGTCCGTCCTGCGGGGCCCGCAGGAGCAGGACGAGGTCGGCGCGCTCACCGTGGGGCTGGTTGGCGTCCGCGTAGCGGCGCTGGTCCGCCGCGTCGAGCCGCTCGCGCGAGTCCGAGGCGACCAGGAGGTATGTCGTGCCGCCGCCGGACCGCGACGGGCTGACGTCGAGCCGCGTCACCCGGGCGCTGAGGACCAGCGCGTCCCCGACGACCACCAACGCCGCCACGAGCAGGGTGGCCGCGGCGACGACGCCGGCGCGACGCCGGCGGGTCCGGGACGCCACCCTCAGGCCCGGAGGTCCAGCGCACGGGCGATCGGCACGCCGGCCCGGTAGGACAGGTGCACGTGCGAGGGGGCGTCGAGCACGGTGAGGTCGGCGCGGGCGCCCACGACCAGCCGGCCGACGTCGTCGCGACGCAGCGACCTCGCCGAGCCGGCTGTCGCGGCGTACACGGCCTGCCCCGGCGTCAGGCCCATCTCGCGAACGGCGAGGGCGATGACGAACGGCATGGACGAGGAGTAGCAGGTGCCCGGGTTGCAGTCGGTGGCGAGGGCGATGTCGACCCCGGCCTGCAGCAGGGCGGCTGCGTCGGGGTAGGGCGAGCGCGTAGAGAACTCCACGCCCGGCAGCAGCGTGGCGACGGTGGTGCCGGCGGCGAGCGCGTCGACGTCCGCGCCGGACAGGTAGGTGCAGTGGTCGACACTGGCGGCGCCGAGCTCGACGGCAAGCTGGACGCCGGGTCCGGGGCCCAGCTGGTTGCCGTGGACGCGCAGCCCGAGCCCGGCCTCCCGCCCCGCGACCAGCACGGCACGGGCCTCCTCGGCGGTGAAGGCGTGGGCCGAGTGGGGCTCGCAGAAGACGTCGACCCAACGGGCGTACGGCGCCGCGGCCGCGAGCATCGGGCCCGTCACCAGGTCGAGGTACGCCGCGCGGTCGGCGGCGTACTCGGCCGGCACGACGTGCGCCCCGAGGAACGTCGTCTCCTGCGTGACCTCGCGGGCCAGGCGCAGGGCGCGCACCTCGTCCTCGACGGTGAGCCCGTAGCCGCTCTTCACCTCCACGGTGGTCGTCCCCTGCGCGCGCATCTCCGCGACCCGGGCGGCCAGCAGCGCGCGCAGCTCGTCGTCGGTCGCGGCACGGGTCGCAGCCACCGACACCCCGATCCCGCCGCCGTCGTAGGGCGTGCCGGCCATCCGGGCAGCGAACTCGTCCCCCCGGTCGCCGGCGAACACCAGGTGGGCGTGGGAGTCGACGAAGCCGGGTAGGACGGCTCGGCCGCCGACGTCGACGCGCCGGTCGGCGGCGGGCGCCGCCGACTGCGGACCGATCCACGCGACGAGGCCGTCCTCGACCACCACCGCGGCGCCGGTCCGGGCGCCGAGCCCGTCCGTGCCGGCCCCGTCACAGGTGACGAGCTCACCGATGCCGGCGACGACGGTGCTGCTCACCGGTGCTCCCGCACGGCGGCCAGCGACGACGTCAGGAGGCCGGCCACGTCGCCCAGCCGGTGCTGCCCGTCGCGGACGACGACCCGGCCGCCGACGACCACCAGGTCGACGTCGGAGCGCGTGGCGCTGTAGAGGATCTGGCCTGCCTTCGAGCCGGCGGTGTTGACCGTGTCGGTGCGCACGAGGACGAAGTCTGCAGGCTCGCCGTCGGCAACCGTGCCACCCTCGGCCCACCCGAGGCTGCGGTAGCCGTCGACGCTCGCGGCCCGCATGAGCTCGTCGGCGGTGAACCGGCCACGCTCGTTGCTCGCGAGGCGCTCGTGCATCTCCAGGCCCCGGACCTCCTCGAAGAGGTCGATCACGGCGTGCTGGTCGGACCCGAGGGTCAGCCGCACGCCCGCGTCGGCCAGCGCCCTGGCGGGTCCGATGCCGTCGGCGAGGTCGCGCTCGGTCGTGGGGCAGAAGCACGCGGTGGTCCGGTGGTTTCCCAGCAGCGCGGTGTCGTCGTCGGTGAGGTGGGTGGCGTGGACCGCGGTGAAGCGCTGGGTGAGGAGCCCCGCGTCCGCGAGCAGGCGGGTCGGCGTCGCGCCGTAGAACATCTGGGTCGCGAGGTTCTCGCCCGGCTGCTCGCTGACGTGGGCGTGCACGGTGCGTCCGCGGGTCACCTCGGCCAGCGGCTTGAGCTGGTCGCGGGGTACGGCGCGCACGGAGTGGACGGCTGCGCCGACCCGGGTCGTGGCATCGGGCTCCAGGGCGGCCACCCGCGACGCCCAGGCGTCGACGTCCCCGTCGGAGAACCGCTCCTGCACGTCGTCCAGCGGCAGGTGCCCGTCACCGGTGAGGCCGCCGGCGAGGTAGCACGTGTCGAGCAGCGTCAGCCGCACCCCGGCCTCCCGGGCCGCCTCGACGAGGGCGTGCCCCATCGCGTTCGGGTCGCTGTAGTGGCGTCCTTGCGCCTCGTGGTGCAGGTAGTGGAACTCGCCGACCACCGTGATGCCTGCCAGCGCCATCTCGGCGAACACCGCCCGGGCAAGCGCGTGGTAGGTGTCCGGCGTGAGGTGCCGCGTCACGGCGTACATCTGCTCGCGCCAGGTCCAGAAGTTGCCCCCGTCGCCGTGGGTGCGGCCCCTCAGGGCGCGGTGGAAGGCGTGGCTGTGCGCGTTGGCGAGGCCGGGCAGCAGGACGCCGTGCAGGCGCTCGTCACCGGGCTCGGGGCGGGCCCTGCGGCGCACGCCAGCGAAGCGGCCGTCGACGACCTCGAAGCGCACCTCGGTCGCGAGTCCCGTGGGCAGCCAGGCGTGCTCGGCCCAGTACGTCGTCATGCCCGGCCGCCCGCACCCGGACCCTGCGCGCCCGCGAGGTCCTCCAGGACGGTGGTGAGCGCCTGGACGCCCTCGAGGCAGTCGGACAGCTCGGCATGCTCGCGGGGCGAGTGCGAGACACCGGTGGGGTTGCGGACGAAGAGCATCGCCGTGGGCACGCCGGCGTTGGCGAGGATCCCCGCGTCATGGCCTGCCCCCGTGCCGAGGGCCGGCACGTCGCCCAGCACCGTCTGCAGCCGGGCGCCGAGCACCGCGTCGAACGGCGTCGAGGCCGTCCAGGACTCCTCGCTCACCACCCCGCCGGCCTGCTCGACCATCGAGCGGACGTCGGCCACCGCCCGGCGCACCGCCCGCGGGCTCGCCCCGCGCGCGTCGAGCCAGCCGGTCACGGCGCTGGGTATGGCGTTGACCCCGCCGGGGGTGACGGCGACCTTGCCGACCGTCGCGACGCAGCCGTGCGTGGTGGCCGCCTCCCGTGCGGCCAGCACGGCGCCGGCGAAGCCGAGCATGGCGTCGTGGCGGTCCTCGAGCCGCGTCGTCCCCGCGTGGTTGGCCTCGCCGGGGAAGTCGAGCCGCCAGCGGCCGTGCGGCCAGATGTCGGTGCCGACCGCCACCGGGTGGCCGAGGTCGACGAGCGCCCGGCCCTGCTCCACGTGCAGCTCGACGAACGCGCCCACCCGGGCGACGGTCTCGTCGTCGCGGCCGATCTGGTGCGGGTCCCGGCCCGCGGCCTGCAGCGCGTCGGCCATAGTCGTGCCGTCGGCGTCGGTCAGGCTGCGGGCACGCCGACCCGTCATGGCGCCGGTGATGACCCGTGACCCGGCGCAGGCGACCCCGAAGCGGGCGCCCTCCTCGTCGACGAAGTTGACGACGCCGATGGGGCGTCGGGGCGTAAAACCATTGTCGCGCAGCGCATCGAGCGCCGAGAAGGCGCTGACCACACCGAGCGGGCCGTCGAAGGCACCCCCGTCGGGGACGCTGTCGAGGTGCGACCCGGTGACGACGCCGGGGTCGCCGTCACGCACCGCCTGGTCGGGGTCACCCCACCACGCCCACTGGTTGCCCATCCGGTCCTCGGTGAGGTCGAGCCCGCGGCGGGCGGCCTCGGCGGCGAACCACTCGCGCAGATCGTGGTCGGCCCGGCTCCACGCGAACCTGCGGTAGCCGCCCGAGCGCTCGCTGCGCCCGACGGGCTCCAGCTCGGCCCACATCGACTCGAAGCTCACGGCGCCCTCTCCACGACCTCGGCTGGCACGGGTGCCGACCCGCGGCGCGGTCGGCGAACCAGACCATTCCACACCAGGGACGTGACGCGCGTGCCCGGCTCGCCCCGCATACCGTCTCGGATGGCAGACGCCCGGCTTCGGCAGGCGCCCTTGGGGTAGACCGGGCCCATGCGAATCGGAAACGTCGACGTGCGGCCCCTCGGGGGGACCGCAGGCTGCCTGACCATGATCCTGGTCTCGGTGCTGCTCTCGGTCGTGCTGACGGTGGTGCTCAACCTGCTTCTGCGCTGAGCTCCGCGGCGTCCAGCCCACTCCGGCTGGGCCGGCCCGGCGGGCGGGTGCCGCTCACTAGGCTGGCGCCAGGACGAGCACGGCCGGGAGGTTCGGGTGGAGAGCGTGACCAGCGCCGATGTCGCGCGCGACAGCGGGGTCTCGCGGACGACGGTCAGCTACGTCCTCAACGACACCCCCGGGGTACGGGTCTCGGACGAGACGCGCGCCCGCGTACGGGCCTCGGCGGACCGGCTCGGGTACCACCCCTCGGTCGCCGCGCGGACGCTGCGCACCGGGCGCAGCGACCTCGTCCTCTACGTCCTCCCGGACTGGCCGCTCGGGCCGGCCGTCGACACCCTGCTGGACCACCTCGCCGGTGAGCTGGCGCAGCGTGGCCTCACCCTCCTGGTCCACCACGCCCGGCCCGGCCGGCCGCTGCGCGAGCTGTGGCGCACCGTCACGCCCCTGGCCGTGGTGGGGGTCCTGGGGTTCACGCGCGAGGACCGGGAAGCCATGCAGCGGGCGGGGATCCGGGCCATCGAATCACCGTTCTCGGGAGACGTCCCCGACGTCTTCGCCGCGACGCAGGAGCGCATCGGGAGGCTGCAGGCTGCCCACCTGGTCGCCAGGGGCTGCACGGTCCTCGGCTACGCCGCCCCAACCGACTCCCGGGTCGGGCTGTTCGCCGAGCTTCGGCTCGCGGGTGTCCGGGCAACGTGCGCCGAGGCGGGACTGCCGGCCCCGGTCGTCGTCCCGGTCGAGCTCACGACGCAGGCGGCGCGGACGGCGCTGCGCACCTGGCGGGACGGGGACGCCCCGGTCACCGGGGTGGCCGCCTACAACGACGACGTCGCCCTCGCGGTCCTCGCCGCGGCCCGGGCAGAGGGGGTCGCCTGCCCCGACCAGCTAGCCGTGGTGGGAGTCGACGACACCACCGCGGCGCAGTTCTCGGTGCCGACGCTGACGACCGTCGCGCAGTCCCTGGACGCCCAGGCGCGACACCTGGCAGCCGCCGTCGTGGCCGCCCTCGACCACTCCGGCACGGCAGGACCGCCCCCGGACGACACCTTGCGCCTCGTCGTCCGGGGGTCGGCCTGAGCGGTTACGGGGCCGGGTAGTCCGTGACGAAGACGGGCACCCCGACCTTGGTCGTGTCGGCAGCCCCGCCCACGCCGTTGACCACGTGGTCCAGCACGCCGCCACCGAGGTTGACCGTGAGCAGGTGGTGCAGGCGGACGCCCGGCGCCTGCGGCACCTCGAAGCCGTTCGCGGTGTGGATCGACGGGTCGTTGCGGTTGTATACGTAGGACCCGCCGCCGTACAGCCGGTGGCTGGTCACGCCGTCGGCCACCTTGTACGCGGCCCAGCCGCGGACCCCGTCGTGGTCCCAGTCGGCCTGGGTCGGCGGGTCGTAGGGCAGCTCGTTCTGGAAGAAGATCGTCGTGCCGCGCTCCCCGTTCCAGACGACGTTGTGCTGCTGGAAGTGCTCGACGAACAGGCCCGTGGCGGTGACGTCGTCACCGTTGACGACCACGCCGTTGAGCCCCGTGTTGGTCCGCCAGCGGTCGGTGTCGCCACTCACCCCGGCGGTGAAGGGCTCCACCCCGTGGTCGGCCCGCCAGACCCAGGTGTGGTCGACGAGGACGTCGTCGCTGTTCACCTCGAGAGCGGTCCGGGTGCGCCCGACGTGCGGTCCGCCGACCCTGAAGTAGACGTCCGAGAGGGTCGTCGGGTCGCTCGAGGCGTCATGCGGGACACCGTTGTTGCCGTGACGGGTGCCGACGCGCAGCAGGGCCGGAGACTCGACCGTCCCCGCGTCGACCGTGACGCCGGCGACGACGACCCCAGGCACGTCCGCGACCGTCAGGGGGACGGCCCCACCGACCGCGGTCAGGGTGGCGTGGCCCAGGCCGAGCACGACCGTCCCCGGGCGCTTGATGCTGATGCTCCGGTCGACGTCGTAGACACCGGGGGTCAGGAGCAGGTCGAGCCCGCGGGCCAGCTGGTTGTCGATCTCCTGGACCGGCGTGGACGGCGTCGCCACGAAGAACCGGTCGAGCGGCACGGTGCGACCCGGCGTCATCCCTGCTCCCCACGAGATGCCGCGGCTGTCGCGCTGCGCGGAGGGGACGCGCACGGCGTACCGGCCCTGCTGGTCGACGAACAGGTAGGGCTTCTCGCGGCTCACCGGCGTGCGGTCGAGCGTCGAGTACGGCGGGTCGGGGAAGCCGGCCTCCGCCGGCGCCCCGACGACGCCGGAGAACACGGCGTTCCACACGCCGTTGCTCCAGCCCGCGAGCTCGCTGTTGCGGGTGAACCACTGCTGCTGGGAACCGTTGATGGTGAAGGGAAGTCGCGAGTCGGCGATGAAGCCGCCACTGGCGTACTGCGGTCCGGCGGTGCAGTAGTCCATCAGCGACAGGTTGGCCCCGCTGATGTCGAGCCGGCGCATCGAGACGGCCTGCGACACCGCCCAGAAGTTCGCCGAGGCGCGGCAGCCGTCCTGTCCGGTGGCGTCCACGTGGAGGGTGAGGTTGGACAGCGTCCGCCAGAAGTTGTCGAGGGCGATGCAGTTGCTGGTGCCGCCGTCACCGAGGCAGCGGTTGTAGACCTCGACCTTGCCGTTGATGGTCACGTCACCCGGGGAGGCTCCGAGGCCGGCGACCTCGGTGTAGTAGCCGACCTTGACCTGCAGCGGCTGGGCGGCCGTGCCGTAGGTGCCGGGCGTGAAGAGGAACGCGTGCCGGGCGGTCCCCATCTCGTTGTCGACCTGTTGGGCGGCGAACGCGTCGAGCGCGGACTGGATCTGCGCGACCGGCATGGTCGGGTCGAAGACGGTGACCGCCGGGCCGAGGGCAGGTGCGGCCGGGTCGGTGGGTGCCGCCGGTGCGGCTGGTGCGGCTGGTGCAGTCGGCGCGGCGGCCGCGGCGTGGGCGCTCGGGGCCACGAGGCCGCCGAGCGCGAGCGTGGCCACGGCCGCGAGGGCGAGCACCGGGGTACGGGACCGCCTGCGACGGCTTGGCAAGGGGTGGTGGGGCACGGGGCACCTCTTCGTCGAGGGACTGGTGACTCGTGTCACCACCGTGCAGGGTGGCCGGGGGCCAGGACCGTGTCAAGGGCGCGTCCACGCCTCCGCAGCCCCTGCCGCGGCTGGTGAGGGCGCCCCGGACTTTCGGCCACTCGCCCGCAAGCCSCAGCCCCGCGCCCTACTCAGCACGAAACTTTCGGCCACTCGCCCGCAAGCCCCAGCCCCGCGCCCTACTCAGCACGAAACTTTCGGCCACTCGCCCGCAAGCCCCAGCCCCGCGCCCTACTCAGCACGAAACTT
>NZ_JBFRFA010000059.1:0-9598 GCF_052114585.1 Pedococcus sp. 2YAF34 | reverse complement strand
TGGTAGTCACCGAGCTGCACGTGCATCAGACCCGGGACGGTGCCCGAGGGGTCAGCGTCCTTGTAGTACTCGACTCCCTGCACCAGCGAGCTGGCGCAGTTGCCGACGCCGACGATGGCGACACGCACGGATCCCATGGGTTACTCCTTCGCTCCTCACCGCCGGCCGTTCCCGCGGCGTTGGAGTCGAGTGTCCGGTCGGGCCACCTGCTCGGGGAGGCACCCAAGGTGTGGGCCCACCGCCCCCTCGCGCCGCGGTGGAGCACCGCCCCCTCGCGCCGCGGTCGAGCGCCGCGGGTCGAGCGCGCCCTTCCGTCCTTTGGGTGAGGGTGCCGGCGCCGTCCGTGCGTCCTTTCGCCGAGCCGCCCGGCCGCGGCGCGGCGTTATCATCAGCAGTCAGCTACGCGGCGGGCCCGGGCCTGCTGGAGGCGGTGCGCATGGGTGTCAGCGGACCATCACCTGCTCCGGCGCCGCCGCATGTCGCGATCGAGGACCACGGGGTCATCGGCGACCTGCAGACGGCGGCGCTGGTGTCGACGCAGGGCGACATCGACTGGCTGTGCCTGCCGCGCTTCGACTCCCCGTCGGTCTTCGCCGCCCTGCTCGACCCCGAGCGGGGAGGTCGCTTCACGGTCCGGTGCGAGGGCGCCACCCGCACCAAGCAGATGTACCTGCCGGACTCCAACGTGCTCGTCACGCGGTTCCTCGGGGAGAGCTCGGTCGGCGAGGTCGTTGACTTCATGGTGCCCCGCGAGGTCAAGCACGCCGACCCGGGCACGATGCACCTGGTGCGGGTCGTGCGCGCGGTCCGGGGACAGGTGGAGGTCGACATCCGGTGCGCGCCCGCGTTCGACTACGGCCGGGCCCGGACCGAGGTCGACATCGTCGAGGGCGCCGGCGCCTTCTTCTCCTCGGCCGCAGGCCAGCTCGTGCTGCGCTCGACCGTCCCGCTGGCGGCCGAGGGTCGCGCTGCGGTCGCCCGGCCGGTGCTGGCCGAGGGGCAGACCCTGGCGCTGGAGCTGTCCCGGCACGGGTCGACCCATCCCCTCCAGCTCATCCAGGTCGAGGCCCTCCTCTCGGCCACGCTCGCCTACTGGCAGCAGTGGGTCCGCAAGTCGCGCTACCGGGGGCGCTACCGCGAGATGGTCGAGCGCTCTGCCCTCACGCTCAAGCTGCTCGTGCACCAGCCGACCGGCGCGCTCGTGGCGGCCGCCACCACGTCCCTCCCGGAGGCGATCGGCGGGACCCGCAACTGGGACTACCGGTTCACCTGGGTCAGGGACGCCGCGTTCAGCATCTACGCCCTGATGCGTCTCGGCTACACGGAGGAGGCCGCCGCCTTCATGGCGTGGCTCGAGGACCGCTGCACGGAGGCGCCGTCCGGGGAGGGCCTGCAGATCCTCTACAGCATCGACGGGGCGCCGGCGCCCGTCGAGGAGCCGCTGGACCACCTGTGCGGCTACCGCGGCTCGCGACCCGTCCGCATCGGCAACGGCGCCGCCCACCAGCTGCAGCTCGACATCTACGGGGAGCTCATGGACTCGGTCTGGGGCTACGACCGGTACGGCGACCCGATCTCCTACGAGCTGTGGCAGGCGCTGTGCCGCCAGCTCGACTGGCTCCAGGACCACTGGGAGGAGCCGGACCACGGCGTGTGGGAGGTCCGGGGCCCCCGGCAGCGCTTCACCTACTCCTCGGTCATGACCTGGGTCGCGTTCGAGCGTGGCATCCAGATCGCCCGCCGGCGTGGGCTGCCCGCGCCGCTCGAGCGCTGGCGGTCCGCCGCCGACGGCGCCTACCTGCACGTGCAGCAGGGCGCGTGGGACCCGGCCCGGCGCGCCTACGTCCAGTACCCCGGCAGCCACACCCTCGATGCCGGCGCCCTCGCCATGCCGCTCGTCAAGTTCACCGGCCCGCGCGACCCGAGGTTCCTGGCCACCCTCGAGCGGATCGAGGAGGAGCTCGTGACGGACAGCCTCGTGCACCGCTACCGCAACGACGGCACCGACGGGTTCACCGAGGCCGAGGGCACCTTCAACCTCTGCTCGTTCTGGTACGTCGAGGCGCTGAGCCGCGCCGGGAGGCTGGACCAGGCGCGGCACACCTTCGAGAAGATGCTCACCTACGCCAACCACCTCGGCCTCTACGCGGAGGAGATCGGCCCCTCCGGGGAGGCGCTGGGCAACTTCCCCCAGGCGTTCACCCACCTGGCACTCATCAGCGCGGCGGTGAACCTCGACAGTGCCCTCGACGGGCGTCCGCGGAGCCACGATGACTGACCTCACGCCGGTGCTCGACCACGAACGTCCCACAGCACCAAGCCTGTTCGGCCGGGTGGAGGTGCTCCCCGGCCAGGGTCTGGTCCTGCGACGGGGGGGCCTCCTGCTGGTCGTGCCGACCGTCGACGGCTCCCAGCAGGACCTGCTGGCCGAGCTGGTGGGACTGTGCACACACCACGGCGCGCCCGGTGGTGAGGACGTACTGCGCCTGCTGGGCGACCTCGTCAGCGGGTCCGGCAGCAGCCGCGTGCCCGCCTTCGCCTGCCTGGCAGCCCAGGGGGACCACGTCCACGTGATGGCGTACGGCGCGGTACAGGTGGCCGTGGACGACCAGGACCCGGGCTCCTTCACGGGCGCGCGGACGGGGGCATGGGTGCAGCGGTCCCTGCCGGCGACCTTCAGCAGCCTCTCGGTGCGAGGCACCGACGCCCCCGACGACACCGACGAGATCGACGACACCGACGAGGCCGGCCCGCACGCGGGTCCGGGCGCCCTGCTCCTCGACCTGCTCGATGGTCAGGTCCCGGGGGCCGGCGTGACGCTGCACCGACCGGGCGTCGAGGCGACGCCAGGGGTCGGCCGGGCGTCCACGGGCACCGACACGCCACCGGGCGGGCGGGCGATGACGGTGCTCCGGACCGCCCCCCGCGCCCATGTCGTCAGCCTCGCGCCCCGAGCCCCCGACCCGGCACGAGCGCGGTCACCCCTGCCCGTGGGCGGCGCCTCACCCGCGGTCTCCCCGCCCTTCGGCAGCACGCCGGCCACGTCCGCGCCGGGGCCCCCGACCCCTGTGCTCGTCTCCGGGATCGTCTGTCGCTGTGGGGCTTTCAACAGTCCGGACCTCGAGGAGTGCCAGGCCTGCGGGGCGCCCCTGGACCGCGACGGTCCACGCGAGACCAGGCCACGGCCGCCACTGGGCATCCTCATCACCGACGACGGGCGCGTCTTCACCGTGACCGACGACGTCGTGCTGGGCCGCGAGCCGGGCCAGGCGCCCGAGGTCAGCTCGGGCCGTGCCCGCCCCGTCGTCCTGCGGGACCGCGAGCAGAGCACCTCCCGGGTCCACGCCGAGATCCGGCTGTCGGGGTGGCGGGTCGCGGTGGTCGACCGTGGCTCCGCCAACGGCACCTACGTGAGCCGGTCGGGCTCGGCCGGCCCGTGGGTGCTCGTCCCCTCAGACCCGGGTGTGCCGCTCGCGCCCGGGGACCGGCTGCGCCTGGGCCGACGCGAGGTCCTCTTCGACCGTTACCAGCTGAGCTAGGCACACCGAGGGCCACGCCGGGAAGGAGTTCGTGTGGAAGGCATCGGCGGCTACGTCTTCGTCCGCGAGGTCGGCCGCGGCGTCCACGGGCAGGTGTTCCTGGCGACGCCGCCGGCCCGCCTGGACGTCGACCACGCCCCCGTGGCCGTCAAGGTCTTCTCGGCGGACGCTGCCGAGGACGGCTTCGCGCTGATGGTCGAGCGGCTGCACGCCTTCGCCGACCTCGCCTCTCCCTTGCTCGTCCGGCTCCACGAGGCGGGACTCGAAGGGCGGACTGCGTTCTGCTCCATGGAGTTCGAGCCCTTCGGGTCGTTGGCCTCGCCGACCCGTGAGGTCGGACGACGCGAGCGCGTGGAGGCGGTGGGCCGTGCCGCGCGCGCTGTCCACGCCCTGCACGAGGCAGGCATCGTCCACCGCGGGGTGCGCCCCGCGAACATCCTGCTCGCGCTGCGCAGGGCGGTGCTGGCCGAGCCGGCAGTGGCCCAGGTGCTGTCACCCGGGGAGCACCTGACCGGGCTGGGCACCCGGGGCGACGCGCGCGACCTCGAGTTCGTGGACCCTGCGCTCATGCGGGGTGCGCCTGCCGGGCGCCACAGCGACATCTGGGCGCTGGGTGTCACGCTGCACATCGCGCTCACGGGGTTCGGCCTCTACCCCGCCCTGACCTCCGCCGACCCGATGGTGGCCGCGCGGATGTTCCTGCGGACCAGGCCGGAACCGGATGCCGGGCTGAGCACCCGCGAACGTGCGGTCGTGGGCCGGGCCATCCACCCCGACCCCGGCGAGCGCTACCCGACGGCGGCCGCCATGGCCGACGACATCGACGGGCTGCCCACGTGACCAGCACCAACCGCCACGGCGACTCCCGGCGGACCCTCGCCATCTTCCGCCGGTTCGCCGGTGGCGAGCGGACGCGGTTCGTCGGTGCCCTGGTCCTCATGCTCGTCGAGGCCGTCACCGTCATCGCGGTCCCCAAGCTGATCGGGTCGGTCGTGACCCTGCTCAAGGACGACCACGCACCCATCCTCTTCGGGCTCCGGGCACCCCGGGGCGCGGGCATCGCGGTCCTGGCCGTGGCGATCGTGGTCGTGACCGCGACGAGCAGCGCGGCCGAGTCCCTCTGCGACGTCTCCCTGGCCAAGACCGGTCGCGCCCTGGGCTACAACGTCCGCGCGGCCCTCTACGCGCACCTGCAGCGACTCTCCCTCGCCTACCACCTGCGGCGCAGCACCGGCGACGTCCTGACCCGCATCACCAACGACGTGCAGGTCCTGGAGGAGTTCGTCGTGGAGTCCGTCAAGGACCTCCTCGGCAGCGCCCTGCTGCTCGTCGGCAGCGTGGCGTTCCTGTTCTCCCAGTCCTGGCGGATCGCGCTGCTGGCCGTGGCGATCGTCCCGGCGCTGGCGGCGGTGTCGAGCTTCTTCGCCCGGCGGATCAAGGCGTCCACCAAGACGCTGCGCGCCCGCGAGGGCGACCTCGCCTCGACCGCGCAGGAGATGCTCACGACGATCAGCCTGGTCCAGACCTACGGCAGGGCACGCCAGGAGCAGGAGAAGTTCGCCCGCGAGAGCAGCTCGGCCAAGGACGCCATCCTGCGCACCGCCCGGCTCGAGGCGGTGTTCGGCTTCACCGTCGCCATCCTCGAGGCCGCCGTCATCGCCCTGGTCATCCTCTTCGGGGCACGGCTCGTGCGGTCGGACTCGATCAGCGCGGGCGACCTCGTGACGTTCATCCTGCTCATCCAGGGGATGTTCAAGCCGACCCGTCGGATCATCAAGGAGTGGAACAGCGTCGCCAAGGTCTACGCGAGCGTGGAACGGGTGGCGGAGGTGCTCGAGCGGGAGCCGGCGGTCCAGGACCTGCCTGCCGCGGCGGAGGCACCGCTGCTGACCGGGGCCATGGAGTTCCGCGACGTGAGCTTCGCATACCAGCCCCAGGTGGACCAGGGCGGCGCAGGCGAGGACGACGAGGACGGCGAATCGACCCGGCTCACCCTCCGCTCGGTCAGCTTCACCGTCGACCCCGGCGAGGCCGTCGCGCTCGTGGGTCACAGCGGTGCCGGCAAGAGCACCATCGCCCAGCTGCTGCCCAGGCTGTACGACCCCCAGGCCGGGGCGGTGCTGCTCGACGGCCACGACATCCGTCAGTTCACCATCGACTCGTTGCGGGCACAGATCAGCATGGTGCTGCAGGAGACGATCCTGCTGCGCGGCACGGTGGCGGAGAACATCGCCTACGGGCGGGACGGCGCCACGATGCGCGACGTCGTGCGGGCCGCGGTCCAGGCGCAGGCCGACGACTTCATCAGGACGCTCCCGCAGGGCTACGACACGGTGCTCGGCGAGAGGGCGGGCACGCTGTCGGGCGGCCAGCGGCAGCGGCTGGCCATCGCGCGCGCCTTCATCCGCGACACCCCGATCCTCATCCTCGACGAACCGACGACCGGGCTGGACGCCAAGGCCTCGGCCGGCGTCGCCGAGGCGCTCAGCACGCTGCTGCAAGGGCGCTCGGCGTTGATCGTGTCGCACGACCTCAACCTGATCCGTGGCGTCGACCGCATCATCGTGCTCTCCGGCGGGCGCGTCCTGGAGGAGGGCACACCGGCTGACCTGCTGGCCGGTGGGGGCCTGTACGCCGAGCTCTACGCCAGCCAGTTCGGGGTCGCCATGGCGGAGGCGGCGCCCGGCGGCGCCGAACCCGTCGGACCCGTCGAGCGGCTCGAGCGGCTCGAGCCCGCGGCGCCCGTCGAGCTCCATCGCGAGGCCGCCGTCCTGGCGGTCGGGCGGGGACCGGCACGCGAGGACGAGGTCACCCGCGCCGCGTTCGACGCCAGCCTGCTCGACGCCGTGCCTCGCCCCGCGTCACCGCAGGAGTACCAGGAGCTCACCGGCTGGCGTCGTCCGGTGCCCTCCGTCGTGCGGCCGGTGCACCCCGAGCTGGACCCGCTGCGGACCCCCGCGCTCTCCGCGCGGCTCCCCGGGCTGGGTGAAGCCGTCGACGCGGCCGCCGTGGCCCGTCACCTCGGCCGGATGTTGCGCGAGGGCTGGGTCCTGCAGTCGTGCGTGGTGGACAAGGTGGTGCTGGACCTCCCCCACGGAGCCACCGTGCGGTACCGCGCGGCGGTGCGGTCGGAGCGCTCGTCCGCCGACCAGGAGGTGCTGGTGGGCGGGCGCGTCTTCGCCTCCGCCGACCGCGCGGTCGAGTACGGCGACAGGGCCGCTGCCCTGGCGCGGTCGGCACCCCGGCTCGGCCGCCTGGGACCGTTCGGCGACGCGGTCCACGTCCTGCCTCGGGCGGGACTGGTGCTGCACGCCTTTCCCGTCGACCCCGAGCTGCCGGGGCTTCTGGTGGCAGCCGACGAGGAGCTGGCTCGTGCGGTCCTCGAACCCGTCCTCCCCAAGGCTGCGTCCGGCCTGGAGATGGCCGGCCTCCGCACCGAGGTCGTCAAGCACACGGTCGGGCGGCAGGCGGTCCTGCGCTACGAGCTGTGGTGGCGGGTGCAGCCGAGTGGCCGCACGCTGCGCCAGGTCGCCTACGGCAAGGTCTTCGACGACGACCGGGGTGGTGCCGTCGGCCCGACGGTGGCGGCACTGCAGCGGAGCCTCGGCGGGGTGGACGGCATGGGCCTGCGGGCCCAGCCGTTCCTGCTCCCTCGCGTGCTCGGATACCTGCCCGACAGCAGGCTCCTCGTGTCGGAGGCCCTCCCCGGCAGCCCACGGCTCCCCGGCCTGGTCCGAGCCCACGCCCAGGGCCAGGCGGCTGCTGAACAGGGTGCACCGGAGGCGCTGCGCGGCCTGGCCCGCGTGGCCGCCGCCCTGCACCGCCCCGTACCGGGCGCCGTCGACCCGCGCGAGGTCGGCGCGTCGCGCCCGCGGACGCTCTCGGGGGAGGTCGACCGGCTCGCAGCAGGCACGGAGACGCTCGCGCAGGTCGCCCCGGAACTGGCGGGCACACTGGCATCTCACCTCGCGTCGCTGCGCTCCGCGGCCGCCGGGTCGTCGGGCCTGCCGCCGGTCCTCGCGCACGGCGACCTCACTCCGTCCGAGGTCCTGCTGGACGGCCCGATCCACAGCCTCTTCGACCTCGACTCGGCCTGCGTCGCCGAGCCCGCCCTGGACCTCGGCCACCTCACCGCACACCTGGCCCTGGCGGCCCGCAGGGCCCTTGGGCTCGACGGCTCTCGCGGCGCCCCGCTGGTCCGTGAGCTGCAGCAGGGTTTCCTCGCCGACTACGCCGCAGCGCGCCCCGACCTCGACGGAGAGGCGCTCGCGCGACGGGTGGACCTCTACCACGCCGCCTTCCTGGCCGACCTCGCGCTGCGCAGCTGGCTGCAGCTCAAGCCGGACCGGGTCGCGCTGGCCCTCGACCTTCTGGACGAGGCCGCTGCGGGCTCCCGGAGGCCCGCGGCCCAGACCCGGACAAATGCGGACCGACGGGGTCGGCACGCACTCACAGGCGATTGACAGGCGCAGACAGGGAGGTCTTCCATGGATGGCAAAGGGGTTGCCGCGCACAACGACTGCCCGTCGTCTCGGTCGTGCGGAGCAAGTATGTCTTCTCACCAACGTCACCGGCTGCTGCCGATGGCCCTTGCCTGCTCGCTCGGGCTGCTGGCGCTCAGCGTTCCTGCCGCCCAGGCGCACACGCACCCCACGCCCATCGAGCGCGCGGCCCCTGCGGTGGTGTTCATCGAGGCCCGCGCCCACGCCGAGGTGACCCTGATCGAGCACGACCAGTTCCCGGACAAGCACGGCGTCCACGTCCACGTCTTCGAGTCCACCTCGGCCCCCGTGCTGGACACGGCCAGCGGCTTCTTCGTCGACCCGAACGGCACCGTGGTCACCACCGGGGCGCTGCTCTCCCAGAACCTGGTCCGCGGTGAGGTGTACGCGGTCAACCAGGCGTTCGCCAGGCGCTACCCGAGGCAGGCGCGGCTGACCGGCGACCCCTTCGTCCGGCGCCACATCGGCCCGAGGACCAACCGGATCGAGCAACGCCTGCAGGCCTGCTACCCGCCCCACGTCAGCCTGCAGGACGCCGGGGGCTGCGTCTTCCGCACCAGCCTGCAGTTCACCGTCCACCCGTACGTCGTCTCGCAGGCCAAGGACGGCAACCTCTCCGCCGACCCGCTCCTCGCCCAGTCCACCAAGGAGGTCGGCCTCCTGCGCGTGCGCTCCAACGGCGTCCCCACCGTGCGGCTCGCCCCGCCACTGCCCACGGACTACGCCATGGACGTGCTGGGCTTCGTCGGCGTCCCGGGGCCGGTGTCGGCGACCCCCGACCCGAAGAACACCAACCCCACGGGCCAGCACGACATCCCCCAGCACTTCGCCCAGCCGGGTGGCCCCGTCCTGAAGTCCGTCGGCCTCAAGCCCGACGAGGCCGAGGGCTCGGTCATGCTCAAGCAGCAGCTGGGCCACGGCATCGAGGGCGGGCCGGTGGTCGACGGCGGCACCTCCGGCGGCCAGGTCATCGGCCTGATCCCCGGGCCCGCGGCCCCCGGCCAGGCTGTGCCGACCCTGGTCGGTGCCACCACCATCCTCAAGGTCCTGGCCAACGCCGGGGTGGAGAACCGGCCCGGCCTCACCGACGCCCAGTTCGAGGCGGCGATGCACCACTTCAAGAACAAGGAGTACGCCGCCTCGATCCCCGGCCTGAAGAACACCCTCAAGCAGTTCCGCGGCCATGCCCTGGCCACGGCAGACCTGGCCATCGCCAACGACATGGTCGCCAAGGGGCACGGCAGCCCGCCGGCGACCGTCGCGGCGCCGAGCACCACGTCGAGCTCGGCCGGGTCGTCGCGGACCCCGCTCGTGGTGGCCGCACTCGTGGCGGCAGCCCTCCTGGCCCTGATCGTCGTCGGCGTGGCCCTGCGGCAACGTCGGAAGGGGCGCGGTGACGAACCCCAGGCCGCGCCGGCGCGCTCCGGTGCCGCTCCCCCGGCGCCCCCCGTCGCCGGCGGGGTGGCGCCCGGGCGGGCCGCCTCACCCCACGGCCGGCACACCGACGACCGTGGCGCCGCAGCCGCCTCCCGCGCCGGCGTCGCGCCCGGGGCACCC